>JANQUX010000317.1:0-14859 GCA_030730545.1 Maribacter sp.
CCAAAACAGCTGCAAAATTTAATGATAGTGGTATGGCTGAAGTCCGGTTTACGATGAACGCCAATGATATTATTTTAGGCAAGGTCACCATTACAGATACCGGCTTGGATTATGACAACCAATTCTTCTTTAATATAGATAAGAAATCAAAAATTAAGGTATTGGCAATCGGTGATTCGTCAACAAATTTCTTATCTCGAATTTATACCGAAGATGATTTCGACTTTACCGCAAGTACTTTAGAAAGGTTAAACTATAGCACCATAGAGAATCAAGATTTGGTACTATTGAACGAGGTTCAAAAAATACCCAGTTCACTTGTTACCGCTCTTAAATCTTTGAGTAAAAATGGTGGCAGTTTCGTATTGATTCCTTCAGTTGATGGGGATATAGCTTCTTATAACGAATTAGCATCCGCATATTTCAACAGCAAATTTTCAAGCGGAGTATCCCAAGAAATTGCAATATCCGAAGTAAAAATAGAACATCCGTTGTTTACAAATGTGTTTGATAAAAAGGTCTCTGATTTTCAATTTCCGACCGTAAAAAAGTATTTTAAAATAAACTCTAAAGCACCGACAGCGCTTTCTTTTCAGAATAAAGAGCCGTTTTTAATAGGGAATAAAAATGGGTATTTCTTTACAGCAGCAATAAGTAGCGATAATTCAAACTTCAAAAATTCACCCTTAATAGTTCCTGCCTTTTACAATATGGGTATGAACAGTTTAAAGCTACCACCACTGTACGCAACTATTGGCACTGACGTTGAAATAGAATTACCGATTACCCTACAGCAAGATGATATTATTAAAATTGCTAACGAAACAAATGAATTTATACCGCAACAGCGAGTACTCCCAAAAAAAGTACAGCTTAATTTTATAGAGAACCCGAAAGAGGCTGGCATCTATAAAATTATGCATAATGAGAAAATCATTAGAAACATCAGCTTTAATAACAATAGAAAAGAGAGTGCTTTAACATACACTCCCTTACCCGAAAACAATAGCAACACATCTCTATCCAATTTCTTTTTAGAAAGTCAAAAAAACAATGCCATAAATGAGTTTTGGAAATGGTTTGCTATTTTAGCATTGGCATTTGTTTTCATTGAAACGGTACTTCAAAGATTCTTAAAATAAACTAGTAACGAACCAACTATAACCCAATGAATATACTTCTAAAATCAGTTACGATAGTAAATGAGAACACAAAGAACCTTCATTTAAAGAAGCGGGATATTCTTATTAAAAACGGAGTTACAGATGCTATTGAAACCAACATTGAGCCTAGTGGTAAAACAAAAGTTATCGATATAAAAAATTTACATGTTTCTTTAGGATGGTTCGATAGCGGCGTTAGTTTTGGCGAGCCTGGTTACGAAGAAAGAGAGACTATAGAAAACGGATTGTTAACAGCTGCAAAAAGCGGATTTACAGATGTTATCTTAAATACAAGCAGCCACCCAACACCAGATTCATCTTCAGATATTGTTTATTTAAAAAATGCCGCCAAGAATCAGTTAACGAACTTGCATCCTCTAGGTAACCTAACGGTAAAAGGTGAAGGCGAAGTACTTGCAGAGCTTTATGATATGAAGAATGCAGGTGCGTTAGGGTTTTATGACTATAAGCACCCAATGGCGAATGCAAACCTATTAAAAATTGCATTACAGTATGCTCAAAATTTTGAGGCTTTGGTTTTTTCTTTTCCGATGGATAAAAGCATATCTGGTAAAGGCATCGTTAATGAAGGTATTTCAAGCACCAAATTAGGTTTAAAAGGGATACCTGCCCTAGCGGAAGAATTACAGATTGCTAGAGATTTATTTATACTTGAATACACTGGCGGAAAATTGTTTATACCCACCATTTCTACGGCTAGCTCGGTAAAACTGATAGCAGACGCCAAGAAAAAAGGATTACAGGTTTACTGTAGTGTTGCCACTCATAACCTTGTTATTACAGATACAGCACTTGAAGATTTTGATACACAATATAAAGTAATGCCACCTTTGAGAACGGCAGCCGACACCAAGGCTTTACAAAAAGGGTTAAAAAATGGAACTATCGATTTTGTAACCTCTGACCATACACCTTTGAACATTGAATTGAAGCATGTGGAATTTGACAATGCCGATTTCGGAAGCATAGGTCTAGAAAGTACATTCGGTATGCTAAATGAATTATTTGGTCATGAAGAAGCTATTGCCTTACTTACAAAAGGAAGGTCAATTTTCGGAATACATGAGCCTGAATTAAAGGTTGGGCAGCCAGCAAATCTTTCGCTTTTTACTATAGATGCAGAGTACAAATTTTCAGAAGATCAGATCTTTAGCTCAAGTAAAAACTCCATCGCAATTGGCGAACAAATGAAAGGCAAAGTAGTAGGTACCATTGCGAACAACCAAATAGTTTTAAACGCTTAAGTAATGGAAGAAAATTCTAACATACCCGGAAAAACAACCGCCATTGTGGCCTACCTTACAATTGTAGGAGCACTAATTGCGATTAGTATGAATTCTGAACCAAAAGACAAATTCGCCCGATTTCATACAAGACAGGCATTCGGACTTCATATTATCTTTATTGGTTTTGCTATATTAAACGCACAATGGGGTAATGAATATGGCTTTTACGGTCTATACATATTCTATATTGTACTTTGGTTTTATGCCTTTTTAGGCCTATTGGCAAACAAACAACAAGAAGTTCCCGTTTTGGGACCTTACTTTCAAAAATGGTATACTTTCATAAAATAAAATAATGACAACAGCCCCCCTATCTTTAGAACACATTATTAGACCTTCTAGCCTAACCGATAAAAAACCACCAGTACTTTTTATGTTACATGGTTACGGCAGCAATGAAGAAGATTTATTTTCTTTCGCACCAGAACTGCCAGAAGAACTATGTATTATCGCCGTTCGTGCGCCTTATATTTTGCAACCTTATGGGTATGCTTGGTATGCCATTAATTTTGATGATGACAAAGGAAAATGGAGCGATAATGACCAAGCCATTGAATCTCGTGACAAAATCAAGAATTTTATTGATGAAGCCTGTTCTACGTATGGTTTAGATGAAAACAATGTAAACCTTTTAGGTTTTAGTCAAGGTACTATTCTTAGTTATGCCGTGGCATTGTCATATCCTGAAAAAGTGAAGAATATTATCGCTTTAAGCGGATATATTAATGAAGATATTCTAATTGATTCTTATAAAGATAATAATTTCGAGAACCTTAATTTTTATTGTTCTCATGGCGATATGGACCAAGTGATACCAGTAGATTGGGCAAGAAAATCCCCTGAAATACTGCAATCTTTAGGTATTAAACATGTATATGAAGAGTTTCCTGCAGGGCATGGTGTTGCACCGCAGAATTTCTACTCCCTTAAAAAATGGATTTCAGATAAAATCTAGTTACTACGCGTATATAAAAGGTGATCTATCAAGGTAAAATCTACCCCAAGGTCATCTTTTAATTCATATTTGATCAATAATTCTCCCCAATATTTACCATCAGAAAAGTCGGTAAGTATCCATTTATGGTTCAATACTTTTATTTTATTGATCTTAAATTCGCTCTGCATTCCCTCATAAGGTACTAATGGGTTATCCCCTTTTTGGGCATTCGTTTCCAATAATTTATCGGCAACGTATGCTGCAGGATTTTTTAGATCTAAATGTTCGAAATAAGCAAGTGCATCGTCATTGTTCTCTAAAGAGAAATACTGCATATCAAGTACCTTCAAAGAAGATTTCTGAACCGAGTCTTTCAAATTTTCAACTTTACTCTCTAGCCTTGTAATTGTTTTAGCATTTGCTTTAGTCATATTACCACTGCTTACCACTAGGTATAAACAGATTAAGGATACAAATAGAAATAAGTAAAGGTATATTTTGCTCTTCATAGTTAAATAGTAATTGTTAAATTATCGTATGCCAAATGTACATTTTTCGGAAGCATTTTTTCCACTTCGTCATGAAAACCAAGCAAGTGGCTTATATGTGTAAAATATGCTCTATCTGGGTTTACCTCTTTAATAAAGGCTATAGCTTCTTCTAAATTGAAATGAGAAATATGTGGCTCTAATCTGAGTGCATTGACCACTACCACTTTAGATCCTTTTATTTTTTCTAACTCTTTGGGTCCAATCGATTTTACATCGGTCAAGTAAGTAAAATCTCCTAACCTAAAGCCGAAGACCTGAAGTTCGTTATGCAAGACATTAATCGGTGTAACCTCACTATTACCAATCTTAAATGACTCGTTATTCTTAATTAAATTGATATCGACCGTAGGTGCGCCCGGGTACTTGTTCTTTTCTTGAAATATATACGCAAAACGAGTTTTTAAAGACTCCACCACCCTTTTATGTGCGTAAATAGGAATATTACCCTGTCTAAAGAAAAAAGGACGTATATCATCAAGCCCTGCAGTATGATCAGAATGTTCGTGGGTATATAAGATTCCATCTAAATGTCTAACATTATGGGTAAGCATTTGCTGGCGAAAATCTGGTCCGCAATCAATAACATAGTTATAATCGTCCCAAGAAAGTAAAACCGAAACTCGTAATCTCTTATCTTTAGGATTGTCACTTAAGCATACAGGGTGTGTACTACCAATTATTGGAATACCTTGAGAAGTTCCAGTTCCTAAAAATGTAACACGTAAATTGTCAATCATGTGCTACAAATTTAATTCCTTTTTAATAAAAATGGCAATTGAAAATTATAAGATCACTGTATTTAGAAGGGAATAAAAACAATAACCGAAAGTTATTCCATTTTTTTGTGGCTATTGCCCTTTGTAACAACCATTCTTTATAACTTTGTTCAAAGCTAAACAGTTAAAAAATGGCATCGGTATTAAAAAGAGATAGTGTTTTTGAAAATATTCCCTCTATTAAAGCAAAAACCCTTCGTATAAATCTGAATCCGGATATATATGGAACCTTCGCAGAAATTGGCGCCGGACAAGAAACCGCACGTCATTTCTTTAGATCGGGTGGTGCCTCGGGTACTATTGCAAAAGCAATGAGTGCTTACGACAAAGATTTTAGTGATGCAATTTATGGTATTGAGACAGATGGGCGATATGTAACCCAAGCTCGATTAAAAACCATGCTTGATTATGAAATGCAATTGATGGAAGAGCGTATTAGTCGCGAAAACCACCCTGACAGATTGTTCTTTTCATACGCAAATACAGTAGCAACCATAGATTTCTCTAAACGCTACAAAGGTCATGGTTGGATCGGTATTCGTTATCAATTAGACGCAAAGCAGAAAGAATATGATGAAATAATCTTACATATTCGTTTTAAACAGAACGAGGCAAGATTGCAGCAAGAAACACTTGGTATTCTAGGTGTAAACCTTATTTATGGAGCTTTCTATAAATATGACAAGCCGAAGAAAATGCTGAAATATCTATATGACCATATAGATAAAGATACCTTAGAGATTGATATGATCAACTTCTCTGGACCAAATTTCAAAGAGGTCGATAACCGTTTAATGAGTTTGCAACTTATTAAAAATGACATGACAGATGCCGTTATGTTCGGTCCTGATGGCAACAACTTACTACCTGCAGCCATACTTTACAAAAAAAATATTTTAGCGTTACGTGGTAGTTTTAGACCCGTTACCAAGGTAAATTTAGATATGTTTGAGAAGTCTTATGACATTTTCATTCGTGATAAAGGTGTTGATCAAAATAATACTATTGTAATATTCGAGATCACACTTTCGAACTTAAAAGCATCTGGAGAAATTGATGAACAAGATTTCATGGACAGGGCAGAATTACTATGCTCACTAGGGCATTCGGTAATGATTTCTAAGTTTCAAGAATATTATAAATTGGTAGAATACTTTAACAATTATACCAAAAACAGAATTGGCTTGACCATGGGTGTTAATAATCTGGTAGATATTTTCGATGAAAAATATTACCGTCACTTAAGTGGTGGTATACTAGAAGCTTTCGGTAAATTATTCTTTAAAGATTTACAGGTGTATCTATACCCAATGAAGAACCCAGACACTGGTCAGATAATGACAAGTAATAATGTTAAGGTTCACCCACGTATGAAAGAACTGTACAAGTTCTTTAAGTACAACGGTAAGGTTATGGACATTATAGACTACGAACCAGAAGTCATGCATATTTTCTCTAGAGATGTTCTTAAGAAATTAATGAACAATGACGAAGGATGGGAAAAAATGCTACCAGAAGGTATTGCCGAAATCATTAAGAAAAAACAATTATTTACAAGAAAACCAGAAGAAGAATAGCCAATTTAAATAATTGATTATCAAATTATTATATATTAAAAACGCCCATTCTAAATGGGCGTTTTTTTATTCTAAAGAAGCGTAATTCTAGTCTAATAATTGAGCTGCATGATCTTTGGTCTTCACCTTATCGATCACTTTCACCACTACCCCATCACCATCTATTACAAAAGTTTTTCTATGGATGCCATCATACTCACGACCCATAAATTTCTTTAATCCCCATACACCAAAAGCATTAAGTACGGTATGATCTTCATCTGCCAATAATGGAAATGGAAAGTCATATTTCTCTTTAAATTTTGCCTGGCTTTTTTCAGAATCGGCACTTACACCTAAAAGTTCATACCCTTCAGATTGCAATTCTTTATAATTATCCCTTAAATTACAAGCCTCGGCTGTACAACCAGGTGTATTAGCTTTAGGGTAGAAAAAAACAATTAATTTTTTACCTGTATAGTCTTTTAAAGAAATGGTATTACCATCTTGATCTTTAGCAGAAAACGAAGGAACTTTATCACCAACTTTTAACGTATTCATACATGAAGTTTTATAAATTTGTGTTTAAATATTTGCAATCAAAATTAAACAATTAATGACGAAAGCCGAAAAAATAGCATTTACAATTTCTACACTTCAAGAGCTATACCCAGAAATTCCTGTGCCACTAGATCACAAAGATCCGTACACGTTATTAATAGCAGTATTAATGTCAGCACAAAGTACTGATGTGAGAGTAAATAAAATTACTCCCCTCCTATTCGCTAAAGCTGACAACCCTTATGATATGATAAAATTAAGCGTAGAAGAAATACGTGAAATTATAAAACCTGTAGGTTTATCGCCAATGAAAGCCAAGGGCATACATGGGTTATCGCATATATTAATTGATAAACACAATGGGCAAGTACCAAAAGAATTAGAATATTTGGAAGAATTACCGGCTGTTGGCCATAAAACTGCAAGTGTTGTAGTATCGCAAGCTTTTGGTATACCGGCATTTCCTGTAGATACACATATTCATAGACTACTATATAGATGGGGCTTTACCAACGGAAAAAATGTGGTGCAGACTGAAAAAGATGCAAAGCGATTATTCCCTAAAGAAATTTGGAACGACCTTCATTTACAAATAATCTGGTATGGTCGAGAATATTCACCTGCAAGAGGCTGGGATATGGATAAAGATATTATTACAAAGACTATAGGTAGAAAAACAGTACTAAACGACTACTATAAAAATAAAAAAGCCCGCTAATTGCGGGCTTTTTTATTAATTCAAAAATGTTTCGAATTCTAAATCTTCGTATTCAAACTCAAATAAAGCCTGTGAATAGCTCAATAAGAAGTTTATTGTCTTCGGACAAACTTTGTTAAATCCGGTCTGTTCTTGGTAATTAGAGTAAATTTTTTCCATACTTCCTATGTTGTTACATTAAAATAACGCAGCAAATTTGGAAATATTGTTTATTCTATTTTCAACCTCAAATTAATTGGTAAGAACGATATTGTTTTTTTCTATGATTTTTCTAAGGTTAATTAATGCATAACGCATTCTACCTAATGCTGTATTAATGCTAACCCCAGTGTTTTCAGAGATTTCTTTAAAACTCATATCTTTATAAATACGCATTAAAAGAACTTCTTTTTGATCGTCTGGTAATTCTTCAACCAATTGTCTAAGATCAGTATCGATTTGATTTTTTATTAATTGTTTTTCAGCATTCAACTTATCATCACCTATTACAGAGAAAATATTAAAGTCATCGCTACCTTCAAACATTGGCATTCTTTTGTTTCTTCTAAAGTGATCGATAATAAGGTTGTGAGAAATTCTCATTACCCAAGGTAAAAATTTACCTTCTTCACTATACTTACCTCTTTTTAAAGTTTTTATAACCTTAATAAAAGTATCTTGAAAGATATCTTCAGTTATATCCCTATCTAAAACCTTCGAATAGATAAAACTAGTAATACGTTGATTGTGTCTGTTAATTAAAATTTCAAGGGCACCTTCGTTACCGTTGATATAATCTTTAACTAATTCTGAGTCTTCAATTTGTAGTTTCATACGAGTTATTTTCTTTATTGGTTAAGATTGGGTAAATCTTGTTAGTTAATTGGTTTGTTTCTTATTTCTGATATAAAACTAGAGAAAAGGGGAGCTGTGAGAAAAAGTATGTTGTCAAACTGCGCTTTTTTGATGTGAAACATCGAAAAAGTATGTTTCGACACAATAAATAGTATTTCAGAAAGTTCAGCGGCAAATTGTAGGAAAGGTTAAAATGACATAAATGCCCTTACTTATTAGCACTGCATTACTATACCTATATATAAGATGGTATAGAAAAGTAGGTTGCCTTACAAGCAAAACTGTAGTTACCGATAGCAAATAACAGAAGTAAGACTTTTTAAAACAGAAAAACCCTTAAGCAAAGCTTAAGGGTTTATATATATGTAAAGATTGTTTTAGTTTAAATTACTCTCAAACTGCAATCCGTCTACTTCTGTTATGTTTAAAGATTTAGAATAAGAAAGCAAAAACTGAATTGTTTCTGGCTTTGCTTGTACTAATTTGGTCTTATTCTGGTCTTTCGTGTATAATTTTTCCATGCTAGGTGTTGTTTAGGTTCAACTAAAGAACGACACAAGTATGAAGATAGTAGATCCACTCGACCTGCGACCAATTAATTCGTTAAAACTATATTATTGGCCTCTACCAGCTTTCTCAAGTTAATTAAAGCGTAGCGCATTCTGCCCAGAGCAGTATTAATACTCACACCTGTATTATCAGAAATTTCTTTAAAGCTCATATCCTTATATATACGCATCTCTAAAACTTCTTGTTGATCTTCTGGCAGCTCTTTGATCATACGAAGCAAATCAGAATCTATTTGTTCTTTGATCAATTGCTTTTCTGCATTCAACTTATCATCACCAAGTAATGAAAATATATTATAGCTTTCTTTACTATTATACATTGGCATTCTATTGTGCTTTCTAAAATGGTCTATTACCAAGTTATGGGCAATTCGCATTACCCAAGGTAAAAATTTTCCTTCTTCATTATAGGCACCTTTTTTAAGGGTACGTATAACTTTCATAAATGTATCTTGAAAAATGTCTTCGGTAAGTTCGCGGTCACCTACTTTAGAGTAGATAAAACCTGTTAAGCGAGAATTATGACGATTGATCAGGGCTTCGATCGCTCTTTCATCTCCTTGAATGTATTGCTTTACTAATTTTGAATCTTCAATTTGTACTACCATAACGTTACTTATAGGGTTAAAATGCAGCCCCAAATTCTAATGAATAAGGGTCTTGTGGTTAAATTCTAACTTTTAAAAGTAATGTTGCGTTATAGGCTAATTGAATTTTTATAAGATTCCAAAGATATAAAAAAATAAATACTCTTATAAAAATGTGAAAGTTTCTTCTACTATTTTTAGATAACTGGCATTTTTTAGTTCAGAAATAAGTCAAAGCGTATCTTTGTATCCTTAGATATTTGTATGCCTACACTCTCCGAAGTAAATCCGAAAGAAAACATCATAATTAAAGGTGCAAAACTGCATAACCTTAAAAATATAGATGTTGTAATTCCAAGAAATAAACTTGTAGTAATTACAGGTTTATCTGGTTCTGGTAAATCTAGTTTAGCTTTTGACACCTTATATGCCGAAGGTCAAAGACGTTATGTAGAAAGTCTTTCTTCGTACGCAAGGCAGTTCTTAGGTAAACTCGATAAACCAAAGGTCGATTATATTAAAGGTATTGCACCTGCAATTGCTATAGAGCAAAAAGTAAACTCTACGAACCCTAGATCTACGGTTGGTACGACTACCGAGATTTATGATTATATAAAATTATTATATGCCCGTATCGGTAAGACCATCTCTCCTGTTTCAGGTAAAGAAGTAAAAAAACATACCGTAACCGATGTCGTAAATCATGTAAAAACGTATGGTGAAGGTGCAAAACTATTGCTCTTAGCCCCTATTACCATTCGTGATGACCGAGATGCTTTAAAGTCTTTAGAGTTATTTTCTAAACAAGGGTATGCACGTATTAAGTATAAAAATGAAGTACTGCGAATAGACCAGGCACCTGAAAATATTGGCAAAAAGTTCGACTTGGTTATCGATCGAATTATTACAAAAGAGGATGAAGATTTTTATAATCGTTTAGCAAATGCAGTTGATACGGCTTTCTTTGAAGGTAAGGGTGAATGTATTATTGAAGAATTGGCAGACGGTAAACAAACGCCTTTCAGCAATAAGTTTGAGCTGGACGGAATGAGCTTTCTTGAGCCTAATGTTCACCTATTTAGTTTCAATAACCCCTATGGAGCATGCCCTAAATGTGAGGGTTATGGTGATGTAATAGGTATAGATGAAGATTTAGTAGTGCCTAATACGGCATTATCTGTATTTGAGAATGCCGTTTTCGCATGGAGAGGTGAAAGTATGAGTTTCTACAGAGATCAATTGGTAAACTCCGCTTACAAGTTCGATTTTCCTATTCACAAGCCTTGGTTTGAACTTTCTGAGGCCCAACGACAATTGGTTTGGGACGGTAATGCACATTTTATAGGTCTTCATAAGTTCTTCGGAATGTTGGAAGAGAAAAGTTATAAGATACAGAACAGAGTGATGCTCTCTAGATATAGAGGCAAAACAAAATGTAATGTATGTAACGGAAAACGTCTACGCCCAGAAACCGATTACGTAAAAGTTGGCGGAGCATCTATTTCATCATTAGTAGGTTTATCCATAGAAAAATTGATTGTTTTCTTTAATGAACTTCAATTAAATGAAAATGATGCTACAATTGCGAAAAGACTTTTAGTTGAAATAAATACCAGATTAGGCTTTTTAAATAAAGTAGGACTAAACTACTTGACCATAAATAGAAAATCGAATACTTTATCTGGTGGGGAAAGTCAACGAATAAATCTAGCAACCTCATTAGGTAGTAGCTTGGTAGGCTCTATGTATATTTTAGATGAGCCAAGTATAGGTTTACACCCGAGAGATACCGAAAACCTAATAGAAGTTTTAATATCGCTACGAAATTTAGGAAATACCGTAATAGTGGTCGAACATGATGAAGACATTATGAAAGCTGCCGATATGGTCATCGATATAGGTCCTGAAGCTGGTACACATGGTGGTGAGGTTGTTGCACAAGGTACTTTAAGTGAAATTCTGAAATCTAAATCGCTTACCGCACAGTATTTAAATGGTACAATGGAGATAAAGGTTCCGAAAGAACGCAGAACTTCTAAAAATTACATAACTATTAAAGGTGTACGTGAGCATAATCTTAAAAATATCAATGTCACCTTTCCGCTAGATATGCTGACAGTGGTTACAGGAGTATCTGGTAGTGGCAAAAGTACCTTGGTAAAGAAATTACTTTATCCTATTATATTAAAAGAAACTGGTGGCTACGGTGAAAAGGCTGGTCAGCATACATCGGTAGAGGGTAAATACAATCATATAAAACATGTAGAGTTTGTTGATCAAAACCCTATCGGTAGGTCGTCACGGTCTAACCCTGTTACATATATAAAGGCATATGATGATATTAGAAATCTATATGCCAATCAAAAATTAAGTAAAATCAGAAATTACCAAGCCAAGCATTTTTCTTTTAATGTCGATGGTGGTCGATGCGAGAAATGTAAAGGTGAAGGTGAAATTACGGTAGAAATGCAGTTTATGGCCGATGTGCATTTAGAGTGCGAAACTTGCGGCGGCAAAAGATTTAAGAAAGAAGTATTAGAAGTTACTTTCAATAATGCCAATATTGATGATGTTCTTAATATGACTATCGACGATGCTATTCAGTTTTTTGAAACCGGAGAGCAGACTAAAATTGTTACCAAATTAAAACCTTTACAAGATGTAGGTTTAGGGTACGTAACTTTAGGTCAGTCATCTTCTACCCTATCTGGTGGTGAAGCGCAGCGTATTAAATTGGCATCATTCTTAATTAAAGGAAGCACAAAAGACAAAGCACTGTTTATTTTTGATGAACCAACTACCGGATTACACTTTCACGATATTCAGAAATTATTGAAATCATTTAATGCCCTTATTAAAAAAGGACATTCTATTGTGGTCATCGAGCATAATATCGAACTTATAAAATGTGCCGATTACATCATTGACCTCGGACCAGGTGGTGGTGAAAATGGCGGACAATTACTTGCTGAAGGCACGCCAGAAGAGGTTGCAAAAAATAAAAAATCGTATACCGCTAGCTATTTAAAAGAGAAATTAAATTAGAAAATCTTAAAAATAGAATTTCAGTTTTATATTTAAACCTTTGATTATCAATCGTATAATCAAAGGTTTTGTTTTTTGGCACGCTGTTTGTAATGTACTAAGAGAATGTAAATAATTACATTTAGAACAACTGCCTAAGGGGCAGATTTAAACCTTATATTATGAAGAACTTTATACTCCTTTTTTCAGCGATTATTTTTAGCACCACAGGTGTTTTCGCTACAGGTATTAGTGAAGATAAGGTTGCCAACAGCAATACTTATCGATACGACAACTCATTTATTTTTATAGAAAACGGAATTACATTTTCTGTTTATCCCGATGGAGAATTTGATTTTTACATTGAAAATCAAGTTTCAGGAAGAAAAAACGGTGTAACCTTTAACTCTGGTTATGATTATAGTCCGTTTGCTCAATACGATGATTATGGTGCAGTAATTCAAGTAGAAAATGTGCCTATCTATTATGACTATTATGGTCGTGTTAGTGATATTGGTGATGTAAATATCAATTATTCAAACAATAGAGTGCGCAGCGTAGGTAATATGAATGTGTTTTATAACAATCGCGGTTTCTATGATTACCACACAGGGTATATCAATGTATATAATAGAAATTATATATACCGTCCATTTCACCAATGGTTTGTAAGACCTGCAGTTGGCTTTAGTTTTGTATACACTACCCCTTACAGAAGGTATTATACACCGGTAAGATATTCTTACTACAGCCCATACAGAAACAATTATAGAAAGGCTTATGTAAATATCGGTAGACAACATAGATATGACAATGTTAGAAATAACAGATCTACCATTTACAGAAATGATAAACGAGTTGCAGCACGAAATAACGATTACAGAAGTAATAGAACTGTTGCAAGAAGAGATAACGGTTTAAGAACCAACAGAAGTTTAGCGTCTAACAATACAGCAAGAGCGAACAGAAACTCAACTGTAAATAGATCAACTACTGTAAAACGTAGCAATACCAATAGTGGTAGAACTGCTCAAAATAGAACAGCTACTAGAAGTTCATCGAATAATAGTACGGTAAAGAGAAGTAATAACTCGGCAGTACGTAGCACACCAAGTAGAACAGTTACTAAAAGAGAAGTAACTAGTACACCAAGAAGTACAACTGTAAAAAGAAGTACGACTACGTATAACAAACCTGCTAACAGAAGTTCGAACACTAAAACTGCATCGAATACTAGTACTCAACGAAGCAGTACTGTTGCTAGAAAAGCGACGCAGAGTCCATCTAGAAGTACAGTAAGCAGAAGTTCAAGCTCTAGGTCGGTAAGCAAAGCTCCGTCAAGAAGCTCAAGTTCAAGTTCTAGAACCAGTATAGATTCAAGAAGCAGTAGAAGAAATTAAAATAAGTTTTTAGGTTGGTTAGTTGTAAAGCGCCGTAGTGATTAAATGCACTGCGGCGCTTTTTTGATTGGTATATCTAAGCGATATCAGGAAATAGTTTCTTGAACTTTTTAGGCAGATGAGATAATACATGCATTTCCTCATTTGTAGTAGGATGTTGAAACCGAAGCGAAATCGCATGTAAATACAGACCTTTCCCTTTTAATTGCAATTCCTCCAAAAAATAGGTGGCATCCCCCAAAATAGGATTCCCAATAGATAATAAATGTTTTCTTAGTTGATGTCTTCTACCTGTATGGGGACTCAATTTAACCAAATTCAAAAATGAAAAACGTTCAGAGACAACACTTTTTAATACTTGATATGATGAACTTGCCGGTTTATCATCAATAGGTAAATCAATATGGCCAGCCTCTTTCATAGCGCCCAAAGTTATTGCAAAGAAAATTTTCTCAATTTCTTTACGTTCAAATAACCGGTTTAACTTCGTTATAGACGTACTCGTTTTGCCTACCAAAAGTAAACCTGTAGTAGCATAATCTAATCGATGACAAGGTTGGGGACTTACAGCATCTTCAGCAGAACTCATTTTTAAATTTTGGGCTAGTGCATTGGCTACAGTTTTAAATCCGTTACCGCTTACTAAAATTCCTGCCTGCTTATTGATTACTGCCAAGTATTCATCTTCATAAACAACCTCAAGATTCAAAACAAGTCTATTGTTACATTTATTTTTAATAGATTGATATTCTATAAGCTCACCACCTACTATTAACGTTGCCGTACTTGCAATTTTTCCATCTACAGAAAGTAGGTTTTTCTTTAGCGCCTTTTTCAATGCTGATTTTGTAGAAATTTGTTGAAATACCCCTACAC
>JANQUX010000317.1:14869-16015 GCA_030730545.1 Maribacter sp.
ACACCATATTCCTGTAATCGTTGAGGATTTGAAATGTTTTCTACTTTGTGTATTTCTTTTTGGCTCATAATTATACTTCAAAGTTACAGTAGTATCCAAAGCAAATATAATTTTTATGCTTTTACTTTTTAATACTATAATTTCTGGAGACACTTACACAAAACATTTACATAAAAAGTAAATCAAATGCAAAAAAACTATATGTAATAGTAATCAAACA
Organism: Maribacter sp.; assembly: GCA_030730545.1. Classification (GTDB taxonomy): domain Bacteria; phylum Bacteroidota; class Bacteroidia; order Flavobacteriales; family Flavobacteriaceae; genus Maribacter. The sequence goes on from JANQUX010000317.1 coordinate 15,090, forward strand.
TTAAAAGAACTGTCCGATTCCAAAGACAAGACCACTAGTTTTAGCATTTGCAATTCCGAAACCGTAATCTATTCTTATAACGGTATTAAAAATACGCTTATGAATAAATCGTAATCCGAGACCTGGATTTACACGCACCGAACTACCGTCAAACAATTGACTAATATCGTTGCCAGGATTACGCCAAGTTCCTGCATCTAAAAAGGTATTGCCCTGTACTACAAACCATCCTTTTTCGAAAAGTGTATGCCTATATTCTGTATTCAATACAATAGAAGCCGTGCCCCTATCAACAGTATTACCAACACCTCTAATATTAATTTGATTGTCTAAAGTAAATGGTGCAAATGGAGAATCTCTATTGGTTGTATACGATAGTTTTAATCTATTTGCGAAATTTCCTTTTTTACCAACTCTTTTAAAATACTCTAAATTGTTTATTCCTATAAAAGCATTGGGTATAAACTCTGATGCACCTGAATTAAATAAATATTCGATATTGGTTTGGTTTCTAAAACCTGAGAGATATTGGTATTCAATTAAAAGGTCATTGAACTCATATTCACCAATTATTCCAATAGTACTTGCTTTTATCTGGTCTGGTAATTCTGTATTCGGTTGGTCAGATTGTAAATTATATTCTTGATTACCAAACGAGAATCCTAATTCTGCCCTATTATGAAAATCATGTTCGTATAACAAACTTGTCTGAAACGCTTGCTTTCTATATCTAAAATCTACTGAAACTCCATTATTTTCTGCAAAAATAGGTTCAAAAGTTACATTGCTTTGGTAGTTGACACCTACACCTAACTTATTTGAGAATAAGAACGGAGCCTCCCAAAATACTCCGTAAGAATTAAAAACATCTTTAGAATAAAAGCCTCCTAATAATTGTCCTTGTCCAAAAAGGTTAAACTCAAAGG
>JANQUX010000317.1:16025-22664 GCA_030730545.1 Maribacter sp.
GCAGAAACCCTAAAAGCAGATTCTTCTCCATTATTGGCTTGAGAAACTCGTAAACCCGGAATTATAGTGAAATTTTCTACTATGGTATAGGTAAGTGTATATTTAGTTTCTGAGTTTTCCATGATTGTAGATTTGGCATTCGCTACACCTGGCAGTCTATTTAAACGCTCAATATCTGTAGCTATCTTCAAAGAGTCATAAACTGCGCCAGGTTTTACTTTAATCAATCTTCTAACAAAGCTTTCTTTAGTGTGCTTAAGACCCTCTATTTCAATATTTTCAATTATAGGTTCTTGTGAAAACCCCATAAAAGATACCATTAGTGCTATTAATAAAAGAGAACTGCGCATAACATGTCAAATTTTTAAAGTCTGATTTTTTTAGACGAAGTACTATACTCATAATTACAAAAACTGCACAAATGAAAATTTTAAGTGAATAAATCTTGTAAAGCTAAACTGAACATTACAAGAACTTTAGATTCAACCTTGTAGAATAGGTTTGCAACCGTTACAGGTTAAAATTTTGTTTAAAAATGAAATGACGAGTAAATTAACGATTTAAAAAATTATTTAAAAATCCGTACACATCTTCAGATATTTTAAAACGATAAAGAACACCAACATAGAAAACAACCATTAAGATACTTTTTAAAACGATGTTTATTATAGGGTGAAAAGAAAATGAAAAGGTTGAAAAAATAACGCCAACTACTATTAATAAGGCAAGCACCTTTAAAGTTTCATTAGTAAAAGGTAGCATTTTAAATTTAGATTTTACATACCCTAATTTTAGCGTATTGTAAATAAAGAAAGCACTAAAACTAGCAATAGCAGCACCGTCAATACCATATTTCGGAATCAACCAAAGATTGAATATTATAGCCAATACCGCTAATAACACTCCAAAAAATAAAATAGAACGGTAGTAATCTGAATTGAATAAGATAGCATTATTATTACCTAAAAGTGCATCATATACTTTTACCAAACCTACCCAAAAGACAATCATGAATCCGCCAGCATACTTGTCTGGTAGTAGCTCATACAGTTCATTTAAGTTTAATAATATCAGCAAAAAAAGAAGACCAGAGACTATAAATAAGGTTAATGAACTTTTTTGATATAATTGCGAAAGTGCAGAGATATCTTTATTGTTCAAATAAGATGCCGTTAAAGGATATGTAATTTGATGCATAGCTCTCGAAGGCACTGCAATGGTTGAAGCAATAAATCCAGCAACAGCATAAAACGCCACATTCTCAAGTTCTAGAAAATTATTCAACATCACCTTATCGACCTCCATCAACACAATAGCTGTAGAGCCACCAAGAATAATTAAGGCGCTATAATTTACAATAGTCTTCCAGTTTTTGGGTAAGGTGAAATTCAATAACGGCTTGCGAATTTTGTAGGCGTAAAATTTCATGATAAGGGCTCGAACTAAATAAAACCCGACCAATGCATTAATAAAGAACTCAATATCAACAATCTTCATCCATAGCAAAATCAACAATGCAGTTTGCCCTATTCTACAAAACAATTCTTTCATAAAATTGCCAAACATAGATTTCATCTTTATACGCGCCCAAGCATAAAAGACTTCAAAATATGCCATTGCAAAACCAATTAGAAAAATATGCCACACATAGACACGTACGATATCGTTCTGTTTTGAAAGCAAATTTCCAATGGCTTCATTAGCTACATAACTGAGCGCTGCAATAGGAATAATGAGTGCTAAAGGAAGAAGCAACATAAGGGTCAAAAATGAATTTTGGCTATCTTCACTTTTAAAACTAGAGTAAAATTTAACCAAACTGTTCGGCACACCAAATGCTAAAACAGGCATTAAAACAGCAGAAACTGACAAGATTACCTGTATGAGTCCGTAGTTATCGGGTTGCATAAAATTCGTGTACAAAAACAAGGTATTGATTGCACCTATTGCAAAACCCACATAGGTTACAATAGTATTGTTCAACGATTGTTTTAGTACAATGCCCATTAAATATATTCAACTAATTTTCGAGTGAGTTCTCTTCTACTATATTTCTCAATAGTATTAGAAGATATCTGTAGATCGTTATTTTGAAACTGCTCAAACCAATTTAAAAGTACGTTTTTTAAAGTAGTGTAATCAGAATGCTCAAAAATATACCCAGTTTCTGTTTGTTCTACAATTTTACCAACTTCCCAATTTTTTGGCCCTACACCTATTATAGGGCGTTTAGCCGCCATATACTCAAATAATTTACCAGGAATAATTCCGACAGTTTCTTGCGAATCTATTTCTACCAATAATAAAACCTGAGATGATTTTTGATAGGTTAATGCTTTTTCATGAGAAACATAACCTAAAATCTGAATATAATCTTTCAAGCCCATTTCGTCAATAGAGGACAAGATTTCATTACTTACTACACCAATAAATTGTATACAAAGCGCCTCTTTGAAACTTGAGTTATCTGTTATTAATTCAGATAACACCTTCCACAAGTTTACTGGGTTTCTACCACTTAACAATGACCCGATATGAGATATAGTAAATTTAGTGTCAAGTTCTTCCTGTGTTGATACATCACCATCATAACCGTTTGTAATTACTTGAATTGGCTGACTAGTAATTTGCTGAAACTCTTGCTTGGTTGTAGTACTGGTAACAATAATTTTATCAGCAGTATTTAAAACATCAGACTCTAGTTTTTTATGTTTCCTTTCTGCGGAAGATGTTAATTTTAGTTTTTTATGGTAGCCTATGGTTGTCCATGGATCACGAAAATCGGCAATCCACTTTAATGATTTTGCTTGTTTTAAATAATAACCTATTAAATGTACACTGTGTGGAGGACCTGTAGTAATTATAGTATCTATCCCCTCTTTTTCTAGAACCCCTTTTAAAAAACTAACGGATGGTTTCACCCAAAATTTACGGGCATCAGGTATAAAGAGATTCCCACGAATCCAAAGTAAGATCTTTTCGAGCCCTGATTGATTTTTAGATTGAATAATACCCGAGCTGATACGTTTGGTTTTCTTACTAGAAAATAATGAAGCAATTCGGTAAGGCTCTTTAATTTTATGTCTGTAGATAATTAAATCTTTGGGTATATCATTCACAAAAGACTCATCTAACAAAGGGTAATGAGGATTCTCAGGAATATACAATACCGGTTCAACACCAAAATCTCTAAGGTATTTTACAAATTTTAACCAACGTTGAACTCCCGGTCCGCCAGCAGGTGGCCAATAATAAGTAATGACCAGCACCTTTCTCATTATGCTTCTTCTTCTTTTTTAGACCTCCAAAAAGAAAATCCGAATCCGCCAACAATAACAAGACCTAATAGAATAGTACTCGCTAATGTAATTTTACTGCCTATTACAACTACTTCCGGCTCAAATTTAAACTCGATCTTATGCTCACCTGAAGGTATTTTTAAGGCTCTTAATACGTAATTAACTTTAAAGTAATCGCTTTCTTTTCCGTCGATATAAGCATTCCACCCATTTTTATAATACATCTCTGAAAATACAGCTACACCTTCATTACTGTTTTTAGAAGTATACGTTAAATGATTAGGCTCATAATCAATTAGTGCGATTGAAGCCGTAGAATCAACTTGATAAGTTAAAGGCGCAATATCTTTAAAATTAGTGGCGTTAAAAACTGCTACATTTTTAGTAGCTAAACTATCTAAAGCCATAATCTCTTCATCGGCGTTGGCAACAGGTTTTAATTGAGAAACAAACCAAGCATTGCCATTTGCATTCGGATTTTCTATAGGAAAAGAATTGCCATCTTGATCTTGTCTTATTACATATTTAATGTTCATCATGTTCAACACCGACAAGTTGCCATTGTATACATGAAAATTAAATAAGTCTTGCATACCAGCGGGTTTCGCTGCATGGTAACCAGTTATACTTTGATGAAAATAAGCTGTTTTAGCAGAATCGAATCCGTCAGTTTGATCAAAAACACGGTATACTCCGTCATCTTTAGCGATAATTTTATTAGCGGTAGTTTCTTGAAAAGGCTCTAACATTTTACGTTTAGATACAAAATTATCATTGTTTACATACCGTAAATCTACCCCTACCAAATCGACAACTACTAATACACCAATAGCAATAATCAAAAGATTCATCTTCAATTTCTCTTTTAAATACAACCAAATTAATAACGCTGTACCAAGTGCAAAAGCTAAAGAACGCAACAAATCACTAGTATAAACACTCTTACGATCTAAGCGAAGCATTTCTGGTAACTCTTCTAAACCGGTCATTCTAAGATTATCATCATTGACACCAACAAAGTGGAAAGCACCTTTAAATACGAATAAAACAATGCCCAAACCTAAAACGATTGCTGCTGCAATGGTTAAAGATTTCATTTTATCGGCTTGTGGTACTTTATCCTTAAATAATTTATTTAATGCTAAAATTGCCAACACAGGCACACAAAGTTCTAGTACAATTTGAATAGATGACACTGCTCTAAACTTATCATATAGCGGAAAATAGTCGATCATAAAATCAGTTAATGCACTAAAGTTTTTACCCCACGATAGCACTAATGACATAAGTGACCCGAAAAGAAGCCACCATTTATGTTTGCCTTTCACCAAGAACAATCCTAAAATAAATAGAAAGAATATAACCGCACCTAAATATGCAGGACCTGATGTACCCGGCTGCTCGCCCCAGTATAATGGTAAACCGCTAACAAAATCTAACGCACTTGAACGCGCCAAGCCCTTATCAATTAAATAATTATATGATTTTGAGTTTTCGCCCAAATTCTCTTGACTTGCACCGCCAAAAAGTCTTGGCACAAATAAGTTTAAAGATTCGGTAATACCATAACTCCAATTTGTAATATAGGCTTTGCTTAATCCGCCAGTATCTTCTTTTGGCGAACCATCTGGGTTTATGGTCAATTCACTTTTACCCCGTGTACTCCAATCGGCATATTCTTTGGTAGCCATTAAACCTGTGGCATTGGCAGCAATACCTAAAGTAACAGCCAACAATAGAATACCTACAGATGCAAAAAAATGTTTTAACTGCTTATCTCTTATGGCATATATCAAATACACTACCCCTAAAATGAGTATAAGTAGCATAAAATAATAGGTCATTTGATAATGGTTCGCAGTAATCTCAAGAGCCATTGCCAGGGCCGTCAAAACAAAACCCCAAAGATATTTTTTTCTAAAAACGAGCACGATACCTGCTAAAAGAACAGGTAAGTAGGCGACGGCATGTGCCTTTGCATTATGCCCTGCTCCCAAAATAATAATAAGGTATGTAGAAAAACCAAATGCCAAAGCCCCTACAATTGCTAATCTATAGTCTACTTTCAAACAACATAGTAGAATATAAAAACCTATAAAATATAAGAAAAGGTAATCTGTAGGTCTTGGTAAAAACCGAATAACCCTATCTAATTTTTTAATGTAGTTGTGTGGATAATTTGCCCCTAATTGATACGTTGGCATACCACCAAAAGCACTGTTGGTCCAATAGGGTTCTTGATCATTAGATTTTCTAAAATCGTTCTGCTCCTTTGCCATACCCGTATATTGGGCAATATCATGCTGGTACATTACTTTACCCTGTAGTACTGGGCTGAAATATGCTAATGCAGCAATAATAAAAAATACGACAACAAAAAAATGGATGAAAAAGAATTTTAAGCCTTGCTTCATTTGCTAAATAAGTAGTGTTTTGACAAAGATAACTAGTCTAGCTCTTCAAAATCAATGTATTCACCTACTTTTTCAGAATCGTTCTTTTTTCGAGATGGTTTTTTATTGATAATTACACTTTCATCTTCCTGTTGATTAGAAGGGCGTTGATTATCAAAAGCTTCTCTAAAATGAGATTCTGTTTTCTTGGCAGCGTAGTTTAATATTTTCGGTGCAAAAAACTTTGCCAAAAATTTTAGCAAGTAGTACACCAAAAGAATAATTAATATAGTTTTTAAAAAAGCCATTTATTCTTACTTAAGATATATCAAAAATACAATTATCACGTTGTATATAAAGAATCATACTATTAAAATAATTATAAAATCGTGTTCATGAATAGTCTTTTTGCCTACTCTAAATCATATCAATACGTATTAAGCATACTTTTTCTTCTACCATTGGTAGCCATCTCTCAATATACAGATGTAATAAATTCTAATAGACCTGGCGTATCGGTCAGTGCCTATGCCGTAGGTAAAAATGTTGTTCAAGCAGAAATGGGCTTATTTTACGAACAACGAGACCATACACTTTTAAATACCCAATCTGATATTTGGGGAACAGATATTTCATTGCGATACGGATTATTATTCGAAAAACTAGAACTGAATTACGAAGGCACTTTTCAAGATCAAAACATAACCTTTTCAAATTTTGACCTGTTAGGCAAACGAAGAGATTTCTCTAGAAATAGATTAGGATTGAAATTTCTTGTTTATGATCCCTTTAAAAATCCTGAAGCAAATAAGCCTAATCTGTATAGCTGGCGCGCAAATAATAAATTTCAATTAAAAAATCTTTTACCTGCAGTATCACTTTACGGTGGCGCTAACTTTGTACTTGGCGATAATCCTTTTTACATAGGTGAACCAACAATATCTTAC
>JANQUX010000318.1 GCA_030730545.1 Maribacter sp.
CATATAGTATATCTCTGGTTGTATCTCTAACTCCGCCGGCATTATCGACTAATAATGTCAATGGTTCTGAGTGTAAAACCTTAAAAAAACGCTTTCGGTAAATAAGACCTGTATCTATACCGCGTTCATCGGGCGAATCGTAATGAATAAATCCGTAATCAAAATCATCCATTTCATCGGTATCCAACAGCGCTTTAAAAACACTATTATTCTCAGCTTCGGCAACACCTATTAATACAGGTGGGTAAGGGTGATCTTCATCACCTATTTTAACTATGGTCTTTGCAAGCTTATCTAGTTTGCGTTGATAACGCTCAACCGTCCAATTTTTAGCGCCGTCGGGTGTATAATCTTTATCTAGAATCTTAGAATTACGCTCTGGATCAAATAGATTCTCTAAATTGTAGAACGCAATCGTATAACGCTGTTTTTTGGTCTTTTTCTTAAAGAATGGAAATCGCATGTATTATTTTAAGGAGTAACAACTCTAGAGAAGCAAAAAGACATTAGGGAGTATTCATTTAATATTCCATGGAACGCCTAAGAGCACAAAATCTCGATTATCGAGTCAATAAAAATACGAAATAGCTTATCGGTAATTGCTTAATTTTACACTTTACGGAATTTATGATAGAAAAGAAGAGTATAGATTATGAAAAAGCGGTTCTTATTGGTATTATCAATAAAGACCAAAATGAAGAAAAGGTCAAGGAATACCTAGATGAACTAGAGTTTCTTACCTACACTGCTGGTGGTGAAGCTTTAAAACGTTTTACCCAGCGCATGGATATTCCAAACCCGAAGACCTTAATAGGTACCGGAAAAATGGAAGAAATCGAAAAGTATGTTGATGAGCATGAAATTGGCTCGGTAATTTTCGATGATGAGCTTACACCTGGTCAACAACGTAATATTTAAAAACAATTAAGCTGTAAGATTATTGATCGTACCAGTTTGATCCTAGACATTTTTGCACAGCGTGCACAAACAAGTTATGCTAGAACACAGGTAGAACTTGCACAATATGAATACCTGTTGCCAAGACTAACCGGATTATGGACGCACCTTGAGCGCCAAAAAGGGGGTATTGGTATGCGCGGACCTGGAGAAACTGAAATCGAAACGGATAGACGTATTGTTCGTGACCGTATTACCTTATTAAAAAAGAAGCTTCTTAAAATAGATCGCCAAATGGAAACCCAAAGAGGTAACCGCGGTGCTTTGGTGCGTGTTGCTTTAGTTGGTTATACCAACGTTGGTAAGTCTACTTTAATGAATGTTATTAGTAAGAGTGAAGTATTTGCAGAGAACAAGCTGTTCGCAACCCTAGATACTACAGTAAGAAAGGTTGTTATAGGAAACTTACCTTTTCTGTTAAGTGATACAGTAGGGTTTATTAGAAAACTGCCCACACAGCTAGTAGAAAGCTTTAAAAGTACTTTAGACGAGGTTCGCGAGGCAGATTTATTATTACATATAGTAGACATCTCTCACCCGCAGTTTGAAGAGCATATAGAATCGGTAAATCAGATATTATCTGAAATCAAAAGTTCAGACAAGAAAATGATCATGGTCTTCAATAAAATAGATCAGTACGAGCACGAAACTATCGATGATGATGATTTAATTACAGAACGCACCGGAAGACATTTTACCATTAGTGATTGGAAGCAAACATGGATGGAAAAGGTTGGTGACCGCGCTATTTTTATATCTGCATTAAACAAAGAAAATCTAGATGAGTTTAGAAAACGTGTTTATGATGAGGTAAGAGACATTCATATTACTCGTTTTCCATATAACAATTTCCTTTATCCGGAACATTTAGACGAGTATTAGACACCAATTATAATTGAATTAATGTAGTTCATCGATGAAATTAAACAGATGGTAAATCTCACCACATTATGAGATGAGTTCACAACATAAATTGTTTTCAACAAGACCATATGAGTTAATTTTACAGTGTACTTAAGATAAGTCTTGACCCCAAATCGATATTTAACTTATGAAAACTAAAAAGTAAAATCCCAAATTTTACGATAATTACTTAACCGAGAAAAGCCCTCTATTTAGAGGGCTTTTTTATTATATACTATTTTCTATTAATCTCTTAGACTATAAAGAGTAGTTAAGACCAATCAAGAAATAGGTTTGTAATTTGTTATCTACGTTATCAAATGTAGCTGTTGGATCAGGTATAGCACGTGTTAATGCATTATTTAAAGCTTCTTGCTTGTTATCACGTAAACCGAATTCAAAACCTAAACCAATACCATTCCACAATGTGTAACCAAAAGAGTTGATCCAAGTAGTATTAGAAAGATCACCGCTCTCATAGCTTTGAAACATAGAAAGGTTAGACTTAAAATTAACTGCACCAATTTGCTTCGTATAATCAGCAACGATTTTAGCACCTAAAGAAGATTGAAAAACCGCATCGTTATTACTAAATACGAAGTTGTAGTTTAATGGGTGAATAACAACCACTAAATCAGCAATAGGGGTCCAAGTAGCACCAACACCTAAATCTAGGTATCCTGGATCGTTGAAGTTGTCAAGAATAGTAGTTCTGTATTCTGCTAAACCAGAAATAGCCCATTTTTCATTAAGCTTTCTTCCATAAAGAGACGTAATGTTAAAAACATCAGTTCCTTTTTTGAAACTATCGTCATCAGTGTCAATACTCTTATCATCGAACTTTACCCATCCTAAATTGATGTTACCAGAGTTTCTCCAGAAGAATTTCTCTTCGTTTAAATTAGCAAAAGCGTTTACAGTTACACCAATGTTACCAGAAGATAAATCTGGAGTACCTTGACCGTACCAGTTGTTAAAGCTACTTAAGTTTGCACCTATAGTACCAAATGCACCTTTTTTCCATCCTGGCAATGCGTCAATAGCACCTTGAATGGCGTCAGCTCTTCCTTGAATAGCTGCGATAGAATCTTTTGCTGCACCTAATTGACCTTTTAGTTCTTCTTCTGTCTGAGAAAAACCAACAGTTGCAACAAATGCAAGAGCTAGAGTTAATACAATTTTCTTCATAATAATTAATGTTTATAATTTATAGTGGCGCAAAGGTAATAATACTTTGCAACATCTTTAAGTAGGAATATGTTATTTTCTTTTGTATAACGGCACAGAAGAGCAAGCCTCACCATACATAATAGACTTAGCGACAGGCTTTAAACGCTCTGCGAGAAACAAATAAGCGTTTGCTGGTACAGGTTTTTTACTACATCCTTTAACAATAATCAGTTGATCTTGATACTCAGAAACATCTAGATTCTCAATTATAGATTGATAAATACTCGTTTCTAAATCTACTAAAGTACCTTGAATCGCCTTTTTTGCGATACCACTAAGCTTTACACTTAATAATAAATATGCCCAACCCGGCACTATAGCATCTGTAGAACATTGCATAGCAACATAAGCACCCTCATATTGAGACCAATCATGTGCTTCAACATAGCTTCTAAAATCTTTCTCCTTTAAGATAAATCCTTCAAAAAGCCAGTCTTTGATATCTAAAACCACTCTATTACCCTTGGGATAGTAATCTTCTAGGTTAAAAGTAATCAGTTTGCTCTGGGCAACTTTATTTACGATTTCATCTTGCATAAAGGCATCTTTTAAATTGAGACAACAATCTAATTAAAGAAGGCCTAGTTCTAATTTCGCCTCTTCGCTCATTAAATCTTGCGTCCAAGGTGGATCAAAAGTAATTTCAACCTCGGCATCTTTAATGGCATCTAATGATTTTACTTTCTCCTCTACTTCTGCCGGTAAACTTTCTGCAACCGGACAGTTTGGAGATGTAAGTGTCATTAAAATCTTGACTTCATTATCTTCATTCACCAAAACATCATATATCAATCCTAATTCATAGATATCTACAGGAATTTCTGGATCATATATGGTCTTTAAAATCTTAACGATTTTCTCTCCTAATTCTGCGCTGTCTTCAGCTATATTTTCATCACTCATAATCTTCTAGTCTTCAATTTGTGTTTGATACGCTACTGCGTATAACTTTAATTGTTTGATCATACTTACCAAACCGTTTGCCCTTGTAGGCGATAAATGCTCTTTTAAACCAATTTCATCAATAAACTGTGTATCGGCATCTAGAATTGCTTGTGGTTTTTGGTTGCTAAATGCACGTATTAGAATAGCGATAATACCCTTCGTAATTATGGCATCGCTATCTGCCGTAAAAACCAATTTATTATCTTCTAATTCGGCATGTACCCAAACCTTACTTTGACAACCTTTAATAATGTTATCGTCTGTCTTAAACTCTTCATTAATTAATGGAAGTGATTTGCCAAGATCGATCATGTACTCATAGCGCTGCATCCAATCATCGAACATAGAAAATTCATCTATAATCTCTTCCTGTATCTCTTTAATTTCCATT
>JANQUX010000319.1 GCA_030730545.1 Maribacter sp.
CGAAACTTTACTTACAGCAGGGTTCGATTGTTATGAGATTTCCAATTTTGGAAAACCAGGGTATTATTCTAAGAATAATTCCGCCTATTGGCGGCAGAAAAAATATATAGGTATTGGTCCGTCTGCACATTCATTTGATGGCGTACGTAGAGGGTGGAATATTAATAACAATCCGAAATACATAAAATCTATAGCACAAGATATAGTACCTATGGAGGTTGAGGTTCTTTCTGCTACCGATAAATACAACGAGTATATAATGACAGGCTTGCGGACTATCTGGGGAGTCTCATTAAATAGAATAACAACTGAATTCGGACCTAAATACAAAGAGTATGCGTTAATGCAAGCCGATAAATTTATAGAAGAGCATTTACTTTTTGTAGACGGTGATATCCTCAAAACCACTAAAAAAGGTATGTTCTTAGCCGATGGCATTGCCGCAGATTTGTTTATGGTGAATTTGAAATAGAATTATACTATTTGCTTAGAGCAGCTTAAAAATTCGTAATTTTCTACTTCCTGAAAAACTAAGTTTAATCCCCACAGGTCTACAATTAAATTTATAATCTGTAAAATGAAGGCTACCATAACTTATCAATCTAAAGAGTACCGAATTGACCTATCTAAGCCTTTAGATATATCTATACCCATTACCAATAACGACGATAATGTAAACGCCTGGTATGTTAAAGGGCCAACTATAGAGCCTCATAGAGAAGCCAATTTTACGGGCAGTATTGCCGCGGGTTCAAGTACTAATTTTTATGATATTTCATTCAATCCGCATTCGCATGGTACGCATACAGAATGTGTTGGGCATATATCTGCTGAGCATCAATCTGTAAACCAAAATCTAAAGCAGTTTTTCTTTTTGGCTGAGGTGATTACGATTACTCCATCCGAAGAAAACGGAGATTTGGTAATTACAAAAGAACAACTTCAAAATGTATTGGGTAATCATACACCGGCAGCATTAGTTATACGAACGTTACCTAATACTGTTTCAAAGCGAAATAGGCAATATTCTCATACGAATCCGCCATACATATTAGAAGATGCTATGTTGTTTATAAGGGAATTGGGTGTGGAGCATTTGTTGATAGACCTACCATCTGTCGATAAAGAAAAAGATGATGGTAAGCTTTTGGCGCACAAAGCATTTTGGAATATCAACGGCGATGTTCGACTTGGTGCAACTATTACAGAGTTTATTTATGTGCCAGATGCGATTTTTGATGGTTCGTACTTTTTAAACTTACAAGTAGCGCCTTTCGAGAATGATGCTAGCCCAAGTAGACCGGTACTTTATAAAATAGAATAACTATGAAAAACCTACTGAAATTAGAGGAGTTAGCCTTAATGATTCTGGGTATTTTTATGTTCGGGTTATTAGGCTACCAATGGTGGTGGCTGCCAGTTTTAATTCTGACCCCAGATATATCTATGTTGGGTTACTTGCTAGGTTCAAAAATAGGTGCAATCTGTTATAATTTCTTTCACCATAGGGGTGTAGCTATACTGCTATACTTTATAGGTATCTATTTTATGTCGCCCATAATTCAATTAATCGGCACAATTCTTTTTATACATATAGCCATGGACCGTATCTTTGGCTACGGACTCAAATATGATAAAGGGTTCAAGTTTACTCATTTAGGAGAAATAGGAAGTAAAAATGGATAATATTTTTGATACCATTCTGGGTTTAGTTTTAGGTGCAATTGGTATGTACTGGCTTTTTAACTTTTTTAAAGGCAAGAAAAGTAAAGAGATAACAACGCACCAGTCTACCGTGTTATTAGAGAAAATGAAAAGTGTATGCAAGTTGATTTCTGTAGAAGGCGAGTTTGCAGAAATCTATAAATATGAAAATGTAAAAGATTTTCTAAGTCTGGTAAGTAGCAAAAAGAAAGCGCTGGTGGTTATAAAGGCGAAAGCACATATTGGCTATGATTTAAGCAAGTTATTAATGCATGCCGATGAGAAGAACAAAAAAATAGTTCTCGATAATTTTCCAGAACCAGAGGTATTGAGCATTGAGCCAGAGCTGGAATTTTACGACATTAAAAGCGGATTTTTCAACTTTTTTGCTCCTGATGATCTTACTAAACTAAATGCAGAGGCTAAAGCACACATACGTGAAAAAATTCCGGAAAGTGGCTTGATGGATACTGCTAGAAAAGAAGCGTTACAAACTGTTTTGATTATGGAAAAAATAGTAGAAACCATTGGCTGGAAACTTGACTATTCTGCACTTAAGATTCCGCAAAAACAAATTGACTTACTCGAAAAATAACAACAAACAACTAAAATTGATAATGAAAAACGTAATTTGTATCCTTGTATTAACACTAATGACCACAGTAACTTTTGGTCAAAATAATAACGAAATGGCAGAATTCGATTCTAATTTTTCTCATACTGTATTTTTTTGGTTGAAAAACCCAGATAATCAAGCAGACCGAACTGCTTTTGAAACTTCTTTACGTAAGTTTTTAGATAACTCGGCGTATGCCAAAACGCAATTTATCGGCAGACCACCAAAGGCAAGTAGAGACGTTGTTGATGGTTCATTTACGTATTCTTTAATTGTAAGTTTTGACTCTGCAGAATCTCAACAGGCATACCAAGACGAAGCTCCACATAAAGTTTTTATAGAAGAGTCAAGTACCCTTTGGTCTAAGGTAATCGTTTACGATTCTACTAGTATTTAAGAAGTACCATGATTTTTAGAAACAGCACTTCTAATGATATTGAACGAATTGCCAATTTACACGCGGTAAGCTGGCAACAGAATTACCGCGCTTCTTTTAGTGCCGATTTTTTAGATAATTTGGCATTTGATAATCGATTAAAAGAGTGGACGAACCGATTGCAGCATCCGTCAGATGATCAATATGTTTTATTGGCGGAAGAAGATGGTAATATGCTTGGTTTTATCTGTGCCTATTTTAATGAAAACGCCCAATTTGGCACATTGCTAGATAATTTACATGTTAGCCTAAATACGCAGGGTAAAGGTGTCGGCACAAAGTTAATGGCAGCTTTAGCGGAAGAGATTTTAAAGCGCAAAAGCGCTAATGGTTTTTACTTATGGGTGTTAGATACGAACACTGCAGCAATTTCTTATTACGAAAAAATCGGTGGTGTTGCCATAGAAACAATTGAATCTAACGATATAGGCGATAAACCATTTTTGAAGATAAGATACTATTGGGGAGATGCGTCTCGATTTTTGGACAATGTAAAGGCTAAATCACATAAAAAATGAATGTTGAAGAATACCGAGACTATTGTATTTCTAAAAAAGGAGTAACAGAATCTTTTCCTTTTGATGAGGTTACCCTTGTATTTAAAGTAATGGGTAAAATGTTTGCCCTTTGCGGCTTGGATAATGTTCCACTGCGAGTCAATTTAAAATGTGACCCAGAAAGAGCCATAGAACTACGTGAAGTACATGATGGTATTATAGAGGGTTGGCACATGAGTAAAAAGCATTGGAATACCGTTTACCTAGAGCAAATTTCTAAAGACCTCACAAAAGAACTTATTGATCATTCTTATGATTTGGTGGTGTCTAAATTGACAAAGAAGGTTAAGGTGGAGTTGGAAGCTTTGTAATTCGTAAAAACCTTAGAGAATTAAATGAACCTGCTGAAAATAAATAGTATTGATAGAAGGTGGTGGGAAATTATATTGTGGTGGGAATTAAGAAGGGTCGCCTATAATTTAATAATGTACTTTATTGGTCTTTTAAGCTTCTATATTTGTTTTGTTACCATACCTCTAGTATATCTGATATTCGGACTCGTTTTAAATATTATTTATAAAATTGGGTGGATTTTTGAACTGATTGGTCGTAAGAATTGGAAACTTGAAAGCAAACTCAAATACCCGAAATATGCATTTTATGGCTATCTAGTTTTTTCAGTTATTACAGTTTTTGGTTTTTCAATATTCTTATTATTGCGCTAATTAATTGAAACTATAATCCCATTCCCTCACTCAAAACCACCATTCCCTCATTCTAACTTTTCTTTAGCTTTCAATTGTCAGTACTTAATAGTGTATAAAACCACTATTCATGAAAAACCACAGATCTCCGCAAGAAGTAAATGCCGGTTCAATGGCAGATATCGCTTTTCTATTACTCATCTTTTTCTTGGTCACCACATCTATAGAAAATGATGCGGGACTTAACCGGTCTATGCCTCCTGATATTATTGATAATAGAGTTGATATTAAAAAGCGAAACCTTTTTGAAATCAGTATAAATGACGCGGACTTAATAATGGCAGAAGGTGATGTTATAGATTCTAAAAATCTTAGAGAGAAAGTAATCGCCTTTATTGATAATGGCGGTGTGCCCATACAAATGGAAGGGTATTGTAATTATTGTAAAGGAGAGGGTTTAGTAG
>JANQUX010000320.1 GCA_030730545.1 Maribacter sp.
CAGTACGTACACGACGGTTAGAAAGGTGATCAATATCATCAATCTCTGCTTTAGAATTGATTAACTCAATTAAATATTTAATAATAGTTATGATATCTTCTTTGGTCAAAACTTGTTTGTCCATTCCAATATCCAACTGTAATTTCTTGTTCATTCTGTAACGACCAACTTCACCTAAGTTGTAACGTTGATCAGAAAAGAATAATTTGTCAATAATACCACGTGCTGTCTCCTCATCTGGCGGCTCAGCATTACGTAATTGACGGTAAATATGTTCAACAGCTTCTTTTTCAGAATTCGTTGGATCTTTTTGAAGTGTATTATGAATAATTGCGTAATCAGATTGCGCATTATTTTCTTTATGTAAAAGAATAGTCTTTACATCAGCATCAATTATTTCGGTAATGTGCTCTTTTTCAAGAATTGTATCTCGATCAAGAACAATTTCATTACGCTCAATAGAAACTACCTCACCAGTATCTTCATCAACAAAATCTTCATGCCAAGTGTTCAAAACTCTAGCCGCTAATTTGCGACCAAGCACTTTTTTAAGTCCGGCATTAGAAACTTTCACTTCTTCCGAAAGGTCAAAAATCTCTAATATATCTTTATCACGCTCAAAACCAATAGCTCTGAACAAAGTTGTAACCGGTAATTTTTTCTTTCTATCGATATAAGCATACATAACGCCATTAATATCGGTAGCAAATTCTATCCAAGAACCTTTAAAAGGAATTACCCTTGCAGAATATAATTTTGTTCCATTTGCATGGAATGATTGTCCAAAGAACACACCAGGAGAACGGTGCAACTGAGAAACAACAACCCTTTCTGCTCCATTGATAACAAAAGTACCACTTGGAGTCATGTAAGGAATCGTACCTAAATACACATCTTGTACGATTGTCTCAAAATCCTCATGTTCAGGATCAGTACAATACAACTTTAAACGTGCTTTTAAAGGAACGCTGTAAGTAAGACCACGTTCGATACATTCTTGAATAGAATATCTTGGTGGATCTATAAAATAATCTAAAAATTCCAATACAAACTGATTTCTTGTATCAGTGATTGGAAAGTTTTCCATGAAGGTGTTATAAAGACCTTCGTTACCTCTTTCATCTGACTTAGTCTCTAGTTGAAAAAAGTCTTGGAAAGATTTAATCTGAATATCCAAGAAATCCGGGTAATCCGGTGTGTTTCTTGCGGAAGCGAAGCTTATTCTTTCAGTATTATTTGTGAACATCTACGGACAGTGTTTTGATCGTGAGTACTAAATGAGTAGTATACCTCTTAATATACCTAATTCTATAAAAAGGCTTAGGTCTAACCGCAAAAAGCGAGAAGACCTAAACCAAAACTAATATGGTTGTTGCTATTATTTAAGCTCAACTTCTGCTCCAGCTTCTTCCAATGATTTTTTGATACCTTCAGCTTCGTCTTTAGTAACACCTTCTTTAATTGCTTTTGGTGCGCTATCAACGATATCTTTCGCATCTTTCAAACCTAAACCAGTTAATTCTTTAACCAATTTAACAACCGCTAATTTAGAAGCACCTGCTGCTTTTAAAATTACATCGAATTCAGTTTTCTCTTCTGCTGCTTCACCAGCATCTCCACCACCAGCTGCTGCTACTGCTACTGCTGCTGCTGCAGGCTCGATACCGTATTCATCTTTTAATATAGTAGCTAACTCGTTTACTTCTTTTACCGTAAGGTTAACCAATTGCTCTGCGAAATCTTTTAAATCTGCCATTTTCTATCGTTTAATAAAATTTTTAAAATATACTTAGTTAATTGTGCGTTCTTATCTTTCAGATAATGTTTTAAGGATTCCAGCAAGTTTACCACCACCAGATTTAAGTCCAGAAATAACATTTTTGGCTGGAGATTGTAACAATCCAATAATTTCGCCAATCATTTCTTCTTTAGACTTAATGCTGACTAAAGCATCCAAGTTTTCATCACCTATGTAAATTGCTTCTTCTACAAAAGCTCCTTTCAATAAAGGTTTTTTAGATTTCTTTCTAAAGTTCTTTATCAATTTTGCAGGGGCATTGGCAACATCAGAAAACATAAGAGAAGTATTCCCTTTTAATGTTTCTGGTAATTCACCAAATTCTTTATCTGAAGCTTCCATTGCTTTTGCAAGCAATGTATTCTTAACTACAGCTAGTCTAATATTAGCTTTAAAGCAAGCTCTTCTTAAATCAGAAGTTGTACCTGCATCTAAACCTGAAATATCAGCCACATAAATTGTGGTGCTATCTGCCAACTGCGTAGTCAAATCTTTTATAACGTTTGCTTTTTCTTCTCTTGTCATACTTTTAATTTTTAACTACCAGCTGTTAAACTGACTTTGGATCTAATTGCAAACTAGGGCTCATTGTACTAGACATGAAAATAGTTTTCATGTAAACACCTTTTGCCGCTGTTGGCTTCAATTTATTCAAAGTATCTAACAACTCCTTAGCATTATCCGCTATTTTATCAGCAGAAAAAGAAGCCTTACCTATCGCAGCATGTACGATACCTGTTTTATCAACTTTAAAATCTATCTTACCTGCCTTAACTTCAGCTACAGCCTTAGCCACATCCATTGTTACAGTTCCTGTTTTTGGATTAGGCATTAAACCTCTTGGCCCTAAAACACGACCTAAGGGACCTAATTTACCCATTACACTTGGCATTGTGATAATTACATCAACATCTGTCCAACCGTTTTTAATTTTTTCCAAATACTCATCTAACCCTACATAATCAGCACCTGCTTCTTGAGCCTCTGCTTCTTTGTCTGGTGTTACCAAAGCTAAAACCTTAACATCTTTACCAGTACCATGAGGTAGCGTAACTACACCACGTACCATTTGATTAGCTTTCCTTGGATCTACACCCAAACGAACTGCTAAATCTACAGATGCGTCAAATTTTGTATTGGTTATCTCTTTTATTAAAGCTGAAGCTTCAGAAACAGAGTATAATTTATCTTTCTCTATTTTAGAATGCGCTTCTTTTTGCTTCTTAGTTAACTTTGCCATTTAATTACTTTTAAGATTTTAAAAAGGTTTCTTTCCTGCTACCTTCATACCCATAGAACGTGCAGTACCCGCTATCATACTCATAGCAGATTCTACTGTAAATGCATTAAGGTCAACCATTTTATCTTCGGCTATTGCCTTGATTTGGTCCCAGGTAACACTACCTAATTTTACTCTGTTAGGTTCGCCAGATCCTTTTTTAATCTTAGCCGCTTCCAATAGCTGAATTGCCGCCGGTGGAGTTTTTACAACGAAGTCGAAAGACTTGTCTTTGTAAACGGTGATAACAACTGGTAATACTTTACCTGGTTTATCCTGCGTACGAGCGTTAAACTGCTTACAGAATTCCATAATGTTAACACCAGCAGCTCCTAAGGCAGGTCCAACCGGTGGCGATGGATTCGCTGCACCTCCCTTAACTTGTAGTTTAACTACTTTACCTATTTCTTTTGCCATTGTTTAAAATTAAATTGAAAGTGTGTTTTCGGAAGCAACACTACTTTAATTATATGTATGTAACACTTATATTAATACTTATACTTTCTCTACTTGCATATAGCTAAGCTCTAATGGTGTTTTTCTACCGAAAATTTTCACCATAACCTCAAGCTTACGTTTTTCTTCATTTATCTTCTCAACAGTACCATTGAAGCCATTAAAAGGACCATCAATTACTTTTACCGTTTCACCAAACACAAATGGGATAGCTACACTATCTGTATTCACAGCTAGTTCATCTACCTTACCAAGCATTCTGTTTACTTCATTTCTTCTTAATGGAACAGGGTCACCCCCTTTAGTTTCCCCTAAAAACCCTATAACATTTGTTATAGATCTGATTATGTGAACCATTTCACCACCTAAATTGGCTTTTACCATAATATATCCAGGAAAATAAACTCTTTCTTTGTTTATTTTCTTTCCATTTCTGATTTGCACAACCTTCTCGGTAGGAACAAGAACATCTTCTAAATAGTCAGAGAAACCATGACGCTCTACTTCACTCTCAATGTATCCTTTGATTTTATTCTCTTGACCACTAACAGCTCTTACAACGTACCATTTTTTTTCTAATACTTCTGACATAGTCCTATTTAGTTTAAAACGTAGTTGAAATAAGATTTAATCACTTTACTAAAGACCGTATCTACACCCCAAGTAGCCAAAGCAAAAAGGATAGAAAACACAGCTACAATAACCATCAAGTTTGATGATTCTGCACGTGATGGAAGAGTAACACTATTCCTTAACTCTTCAACGGATTCTTTTATATATGTGAACATTTAAATTCTGTTTTACAATTTTAACAAATAGGATATCTGATATCTCACCCAAATTCTATTGCTGCACGGGAGGAGAGA
>JANQUX010000321.1 GCA_030730545.1 Maribacter sp.
TTTTGCCAAACCATTAATATATACCACAGCATTAACGCCACATAACTTGGCGACAATTATTACCGCACATAAGTATTTAAGTGAATTGGGGAAAGAACCTAAAGAACTATTAAAAGATCATATCGATTTCTTTAAAAAGCAGCTACTAGCCTTTAAAATAAACCATCATTTTATACCAAGTTCTACGGCAATACAGGGTTGTATCATACCAAGTTCAAAGAAAGCAAAGCAAGTATCTAAAAAATTAATGGACAAAGGCTTTAATGTCAAAGCAATTCTATCACCCACAGTACCTGAGGGTCAAGAACGACTTAGAATTTGCTTGCATAGTTTTAATTCTAAAGAAGAAATCGGGTTATTGGTAAAATTGTTGTCTAGTTTTATATAATATATGGAAGATAAATTTTATCAGCTTGCCTCTTTTGAATACGTAGCCGATGTACAGATTGTAAAAGGTAAATTAGAGTCTGAAGGGATACCAGTTTTTCTTAGGGATGAAAATACCTTAAATTCAGATCCATTAATAAGCAATGCCATCGGCGGAGTAAAACTACAAGTGTATTCTAAAGATAAAGAACGGGCAATTGCTATCTACGATGAGATAAGGGCCTATGCTGTTGATAATGATGGTGAGCCTGTTGTTTGTCCCAATTGCAAGGCTCAAAAATCTGAACCATATTATAACAGCAAGGGAGTATTTTATAAACTTTTTCCATTTTTCGAAAAAAGAAAATATAAGTGCCTAAATTGTGGCATGATCACTAATTCAAAGTAAGAATACATGCAAAAGATATTTGTAACAGGAATTTCGACGGAAGTAGGTAAAACAATCGCATCTGCAATTTTTACCGAAGCATTACAAGCAGATTATTGGAAACCTGTACAAGCCGGCGATTTAGATAATACTGATACAGATAAGGTAAAGAGATTGATATCTAATACTAAATCGAAATTTCACCCTAGTAGCTATAATTTAAAAGCAGCTATGAGTCCGCATGCTGCGGCAGAAATAGAGGGTATAAAAATTGATAGATTCCATATCAACGAACCAGAAACAGATAACAGCTTAATAATTGAAGGTTCTGGCGGTATATTGGTTCCTTTAAATGAGGAAGATACTATGTTCGACATCATCATGCCCGATTATAAGGTTATAGTGGTTTCTAGAAATTACTTAGGTAGTATCAATCATTCGCTATTGACCATTAAGTGGTTGTTTCACAAAGGCTATGAGGTTTCTGTGTTATTTAGCGGAGAAGAAAATCTGCATACCGAAAGTATTATTTTGAGTAAAACAGGGGTTTCTTCAATAGGTAGAATAGATGAAGAAAAAGAATTCACCAAAGAGGTTATTAAAAAGTATGCCGATAAGTTCGAGGGTATTTTGAGAACGTTATAATCGCTGTAAAATATCAGCATTATCAACCGTAGCATAAACTTTATAATGTTGGGCTAAATAGGCATCTATATATTCATTTTCCTCGATTTCTTTTTTATCTAAAATTCGCCGACCTTTTCGTATTACAACAGTTTTGGGTTGTAATTCTTCCATAATATATGTAAGCTCCTCGATAGAATTCTTTCTGGGGTTATCAAAAAAAGGAAACAGCTCATCTCTACAAATATTACTTGGGTGTGTAGAGGCTGTGGTAGGTGGTAAGGTATCTAAATTCCAGTATCCTATGTGATATTCAAAAAATAGGATATTCTTCGTATCTAAATTATGCTCTAAAATATATTGCGGAGCAGAAAAACCTTCCCCATTAAAGAAAGTACCTTTTTCGAATTTGTTCTTTATAATATTTACATATTCCAGATAACTTTCAGCAGGAATCAATAACGCAATAAACGCAACATAAACTGGTAATTTCTGCTTGTACTTTATTATTAAGTTATAGATAACGATTCCAACCAGAATAAGTAACATTGGGTGTACTTGTATAAGGTAGTGACCATTGATTCTTCCACCTTTCACAAATGAAAATAGCACACCTAAAATCGCAATTATTAAAAGTTGAACGATTCTACTTTTAAAATCAAGGCTTTTACTTTTATAGGCATATAAAAAGAAGAGTCCCGTAATTACAAAAATGGGCGCAAGTTTAAGAATGGAATATCTTCTCGCTTCTGTATATTCTAGTGGTGCAAGTACTACAGATTCCCACCAAATATGAGTTTGGTTGCTTAAGTAGTAGGGTATAATAGTCGCGAAAATTACAGTTATAACTCCGGTGCCAAATAACAGAATAGACAAGAAAGTAATTTTCTTCTCTGTAAATAAAGCTTCATAAACCAAGAATAGACCAATAAATAAAATAGGGAAAGCCATATTCAATTTTACCATAACCGTTGCGCCTAACAATAGCCCGGCGAAGAATAGATATAATGCAGATTTCTTGGTTAATAACAAATAGAGACCGGGTACAAATAAGGCGATACATATATGTTCAGACATTACACCTTGTAGGCTGCCAAAAAGACTTAATAGAACAATGCAAAACGCCCCAACAAAAATAGAAGCCTTTTTAGGTATCATAGTAAGTGCAATCTTATAGGTGTAAAATGCGGTAATGACCACTAAAAATACACCAGCGAGCCGAATAGCGATAAAACTTTTACCAAACATGGATATAATGGCTGCGAAAAAAGCAAAAGTTAGCGGTGGTTTTAGATCCCATAATTGTGTGTAAGGTAGAAAACCATTGGCCCAAGATTGACCTAAAAGAATAAAAGTGCTTTCATCGCGATCAATGTAGTCTCTAAAGAAAAAAGGGAAACGAATAAAAAAAGTAATTAAAAAGAATAGGCAGAATACAGCTGTATTCTTCAATTCGGAAAAATTTAAAAACGCTTTTTTGTTTCTTTTTAAGGGCATCTCTTTGTTGCGGTTTATTTCCCGATCTTTGCAAGATAGATAAAATGAAGAATTATAAATTCTATGAAAAAGGAAAATCTATCTACTCGCGATAAAAAATATTTATGGCATCCTTTAACTCAACATAAGTTGGGTAAACCACAATTACCTATAACCAAAGCAAAGGGTGCAGTATTATTTGATGAGGAAGGAAACGAATATATCGACGGTATTGCATCTTGGTATACCGTAATGTACGGGCATTCAAACGACCATATTATCTCTGCAATGACCGAGCAAATGCAAAAGTTAGATTTTGTAATGTTCAGTGGTCTAACTCACGAACCGGCAATAGAATTGTCTGAAAAATTGATGGCCATTTTGCCTGATAATCAGGCGAAATTATTCTTCAACGATAATGGTTCTACCGCTATTGAGGCGGCTATAAAAATGTCGCTTCAGTATTTTCATAATAATGGAGAAAAGAGAGATACATTAATAGCTTTTGAAGATGGTTTTCATGGCGATACATTTGGGGCAATGAGTGCATCTGGTCTGTCGTCTTACAATGGTCCGTTTGAAGATTTTCTATTAAAAGTAGTGCGAATACCTACTCCCCAAGAAGATAATATAGAAGAAGTAAAAGGTAAGCTGTCTGAAGTTTTGAAAGAAAATAGCTGTGCAGCATTTGTATTTGAACCACTGGTGCAAGGTGCGGCAGGTATGAAATTTCATTCAGCCGAAGGGTTAGATGCTTTGATCGGTCTTTGTCAAGAGCATGAAGTTCTGTGTGTAGCAGATGAAATAATGACCGGTTTTGGTAAAACAGGTAAGAATTTTGCATCCGATAATTTGACGAATAAACCTGATATCATTTGTTTGAGTAAAGCGTTAACGGCAGGTATGTTTCCGTTGAGTATTACTAGTTGTACACAGAAAATTTATGATCGTTTTCTTAGCGATGAGGTGCATAAAGGTTTCTTTCATGCGCATACATTCAGTGCGCATCCTTTAGGGTGTGCAGCTGCTTTGGCGGGAATTGAACTTTTGAATTCGCCAGAAATTATAGAAAGAAGAAGCTACATTGAAAATACCCATAACGCATATGCTAGCAAAATTCAGAATCATAAAAAAGTAAAAGATGTAAGGGTTATGGGTGCTATTCTTGCCATAGACCTTGAAATAAAAATGGAACGTTATGGTAATTTGCGTGATCAACTTTATAATTTCTTTTTAGAAAGAGGGGTGTTGTTACGGCCATTAGGTAATACTATTTATACATTACCGCCCTATGTAATTTCAGACACCCAGCTCCAGAAAATTTACGACACCATCACTGAGGCTTTAGATACATTTTAGATTAGAATTTGAAAGAAAAAATATCCATAACGGCCATAGCTTCGATGTCACCTTTGGGTAGCACATTAGAAGAAACTTGGCAGGCATATCAGAACAACGAACATTACTTTTCATTGATTGAAGAGAATGAAGGTAAATCTTGGGTAGCGCCATTATCATCATCTGCACGATTAAAAGT
>JANQUX010000322.1:0-1842 GCA_030730545.1 Maribacter sp.
ACGTAGTGCGGTAGAACCATCTTCTAGTTCATAATCTAAATTAGTTCGTGTCCAATCTAATACAGGCATGAAGTTATAACAGACCGTATCTATACCACATTGACCCAAGTTAGCAATGGTTTGTTTATAGTTCTCGTAATAAACTTTATAACTTCCTTTTTGGGTCTTTATTTGCTCATGAATAGGAACACTCTCTGCAACAGACCATGTTAAGCCAGCGGCTTCAATTATATTTTTACGCTCAATAATTTCTTCTACAGACCATACAACGCCGTTTGGTATATGATGTAAAGCGCTTACTACAGCTGTTGCACCTGCTTGTCTTATATCTGATAATGATACTGGGTCTTTTGGACCGTACCAACGCCATGTTTGTTCCATTAATTGTAATTTTTTAAGATATGATGTGGAATCAAATATCTTTTATTTCCCATCCTGGTTCGTATGTTCTTGACCATAATTTCATGGCTTCTCTATTGAATATGCGACCTGTAGTTTCATCAACTTCAAAAGAGTCATCTATTCTAGAAGCAATATTAGCATAATGGGTTAACATTTGGCTAATAGCACCCTCGTCAATAGGCGAAGTTAATGCAGCTTTTCCTCTTATAGCATCAAAAAAGTTAACGGTATGCAATGTAGACATATCACCACCACCGCCAAGTGCAGTGCCAGCTTCTTCGCCAGATGATAAGTTTTCTTTGATTAAGCCTCCTTTTTGATCAAATAATTTATAACCTCCACGATCAATGTAAGCTGTACCTCCAGATCCCGAGACTATGGTTCCTCTGCCGTATTTATTTCCATATTTATGATAGCCGGTTCTACTATTACCATCCCATTTTATGGTTTTATTCCCAGCAAATTTAAATGTAGCCTCCATGGTATCGTACATTTCCCAACCATCATCTTTGTAATGGTGTTTTCCCGCATCTACAGATACATGTTCAGGGTAGGTAACGCCTAGTGCCCAGCGGGCAATATCTAATTCATGGGTTGCATTATTACCCATTTCTGCGGTACCATAATTCCACCCGTACCAATGCCAATTATAGTCCCAAGTATTATCTGTGTACTCGCGCCTTGGAGCCGGACCTTGAAAAAGTTCCCAATCTAGACCTTCTGGTGGGTTGGTTTTTGTTTGTAGAGGTACACGACCTCTTCCACTAATGTAAAATGCAGTTGCTTTATACACATCGCCAATAATACCATCGTGAATTTCTTTTATAATTTCTTGTGATTCTAATGCTGAGCGTTGTTGATTACCCATTTGAACCACTTTATTGAATTTCTTTTGATAGGCAACTACCAATTCACCTTCACGCGGATTATGGCTACATGGTTTCTCTAAATACACATGCTTGCCAGCTTGCATTGCCATACATGCACCAGGTGCATGCCAATGATCTGGGGTAGCCATGAAAATTGCATCTACCTCTTTATCATCTAAAATTTTACGTAAGTCATTCTCTAATTTTGGCTTGTTACTTAATTTATCACTTACTTCAATTAAAGCCTTATCGCGTTGACTTTTCATTACATCGCACAGATAACTAAGCTCTACATTGTTTTTCTTGTGGGCTATAGCGGGTATATACGCCGGATATCTTCTTCCTAAACCTTGAATAACTACATGAATTCTGTCATTAGCACCGATTATTTTAGAATAACTTTTAGCCGTCATTGCATTTGCACTAGTGCTAGCGAATGTTGCACCTACGGCACCAAGGGCAGTTTTCTTAATAAAGTTTCTTCTGTTTGAACTCATGATAGTTATTCTTTAGTATTGTTGATAGAACGAATTTTTACATTTTTGAAGGATACAAGATCGCCGTGGTCTTG
>JANQUX010000322.1:1852-4375 GCA_030730545.1 Maribacter sp.
TTTTCTAGCTCTCCGAAATTTGGCCATTTTGCATATTTACTTTCAGCTACTAGCTTTCTGCACCCATCGCTCTTTCTTTCATATTCAAGAACTTTTGTGCCGTTTAACCAATGCTCAACGTGATTGTTTTTAGAAATTATGTGAGCAGTGTTCCACTCTCCAATTGGTTGAATTGGCTTATTCACATCTGCCTGTATTAAATCATATAACGAACTAACGGTTCTACTACCTTCATGGTTACCCAGTTTTGCATCGGGGTGAAGGTTGTCATCTAAAATTTGATATTCTAAACCTATAGAAGAGCCTTCGCCTTTGTTAATATTTGTATCTACATAATACTTAATGCCACTATTGGCACCAGGTGTTAATTTGAAATCTACTTTTAATTCAAAATCCCCATAAAGCTCTTTGGTTACAATATCGCCACCAGCTGTAGATTCTGCTCCGCCCGATGAAAGCACACTTAAAACTCCGTCTTCAATTACCCAGCCTTTATCAGGAAACTCTTCCAATTTAGCACCTTTCCATCCATTTGTTGTCTTCCCGTCCCAAAGTAATTCCCAACCATCTTTTTTCTCATCAATTGATAATTGATTTTTAGTGATAATTGGGGTAAGTGGCGATGTTCTTGAATATTTAGAAACACTATCTGTAATGATGTTGATATTTTTCCAAATAATATCGGTTCCGGCTTTTTGATTTTTAGAAATACTATGAACCTGTAAACTGATAAATCCTTTAGCTGTTTTATCATCTATAAGGTATGCTGCAGGTACATCATTTACCCATGTTTTTATAGTATCGCCAATAGCTTCTATGCGGTAATGGTTCCAATCATTTTGCTTAAAAGCTTTTTGTGCTTTTGGGTTGTCGGTCATTGGATTTAACCATCCACGTCTGCCTTCATCATATATTCCGCCACTCCATGCTCTTTCAGATGGGTCGATTTCCACTTGATACCCATGTACTCTACCATTCTGATAATTAGGTATACTATTACTTCTAATCTGTATACCTGAATTCATGGAAGAATCAACCTTGTAATCCAATTCTAAAATAAAATTATCATATAATTTTTCGGTAGATAAAAAGGTGTTCGGTGTACCATGTGTTGTTGTACCAACTATGGTACCATCTTTTATAGCGTAAGTGGCCTCGCCACCAAGCTTTTGCCAACCGTTTAAAGTTTCTCCATCAAATAACGCTACCCATGGGGTATCATCTTTTGGGTTTTCTTTACAACTCGCAAAAATTAAAAGAATTAGTAAAGCAATTGTGTTTGCTGTTGTTCGCATCTTGTTCATTTTGTATTTTAAATTTGGATATGGTTTGATTGTGTTATTCAGGATAAATATCGCTATTAATTCAATTTAATGCGATATATATAATGTGTAATCGATAACTTTTGTAAATATTATTGATTTTTAACTAAAATATTAAAAATTTGATAACATAAAAATTTTTTATTTTTTGTGTTTGAGTCTTTATCTAATGTATTAACAGGATGTTAACATTTGTGATTTTATCATTTCTTTTTTATTGATTTTTTAGATTAAAAAGGCACATAAAAATCATTTATGGCATCTTTTTACTCATATCTATTACCCGTACGGTCATGAAATATCTAGTTTTAATCACAACAAATTTTATGCTTTTATAAAAGATAAAAAACTAGTAGTCTTTTCTTTTAATATTCAACTGTACTAAAACTCAACAACTAATCGAATTAACAAAAAATACTTTCGGTGGTATCTGTTTTATTTTAAATAGAGTTCTTCCTTATTTCTTTCCGCTCGCTTCCATTCATATTATTAAATGCTAATCTGCCTTATATTGAAGTGTAATACTAGGACTATTGCTACTACAGTGATTCTCGATTGAACTATCGTTATAAAACTTTTTGCACGTGAAAGAGTAATCTAAAATAAGATTGAGAATGGGTTAAAGTAAGCATAATTGGCTTCTATGAATTAAATAATTTTTAGAGATAAAAGTCTAATCCCTATTTTTTATAATCGCATCATTTTTATTTAATCGATAGCAAATTTTCATGATTTGTTGCTGATGCAGATTACAATAATTCATTTTATATAACATCTAAAAAACAAAAAACCCTGCAAATTTTAAATTTGCAGGGTTTGGATTCTTGTGACCTCGACTGGATTCAAACCAGTAACCTCTTGAGCCGTAATCAAGTGCGCTATTCAGTTGCGCCACGAGGCCATTTTGATTTTTCCCTTAGCGGGGTGCAAATATATTTCTTTTTACATTTACCACAAAATAAAGAAGACAATATTAAATGAATTTTAAAAGCTTAATTAGAGATATACCTAATTTTCCGAAGGAAGGAGTCATTTTTAAAGACATCACTTTGTTACTACAAAGCCCAACTGCTCTTAAAGAAACGGCAAACGCGCTGTTTCATTTATTAGAAGGACAAAAAATAGACAAAGTGGTAGGTATGGAAAGTAGAGGTTTCATATTTGGACCTATTTTAGCCGAAAAACTCAATGCCGGATTCGT
>JANQUX010000323.1 GCA_030730545.1 Maribacter sp.
TATTATAGGTGCTGCGGTCGCCTCTCAATACAAGACAAATAATAAATAGAAACGGTGAATTAGACACTATCAAATATTAAAAAAAATCCCAAAGACAACTTTTGGGATTTTTTTGTTCTAATCATTTAAAAAATACTATTCTAGAATCTTAGCATCTGCCGGAGCATCAAAAAAGTCTTTTGGCAATTCTTTTTCAAAGGATACATCGGTAAAATCAATTTTAGTGATATAATCGCCTGGTTGATTCTTTTTCACAGTCCAGTAGGTTTTAAATTCGCCTGGCATGGTAATACCATCTACAGTTTGTTCACCTACAAATTCAGTAAATTTTTCTGGAGCGTGACCACCATCTTTAAAGTACTCTGGGTATGAAACGATGTACCTCATAACCGCTATTTTGCTTGTGTCTTTATTTACATATAAAATATAGTAATCATCAGGAGCATCACCTGTTTCAGCATCAAAGGTTACTTTAACCACATTATAATCTTGTCCTTTAAATTTCTCAGCATCGAGCAATTCTAGATTTACCCCTTCACCGCTTAAAACAAAAGGATGACCCACAAACCATAATGGTGTTAATGCCCAAAACTTAGTATCATAGGCAAATGCAGTACTGTCTTTTGCTTTTACCCAAGCTTGATCACCTGACCAACCAAATTTCGCAGAACTATCTATTGTACTTGTATGCACAGATCTATTGCTCCATGTGTCTACAGTTTGGTAACTATCTCTCGCCGTTTTACCATCTAAAGGCTGATAATTAAAACGAAATGTAATTGGTCCGTTTGCATACCAAGTATCCAGTCCACCATGTGCTTCCATTGCGTTCCAAATAACTTTTCCTGCTTCTGTAGTATGTAGTCTTTCTTTTATTTTTGCAACCCTTGAAGATACCCAAGATTCAGGTATTTCAATTACAGTAGATTCTGCAACCACTTCTTTAATGGGTTCAGTTACCGATTTAGGAGTTTCTTTACAGGATATAAAAACTGCAAATAGTGATAAAAGTGAAAATTTGTAAAGTAATTTCATAGTTGTGTGCCGTTTGGTTGATTTCCTAATTAAGATCACACGGCTTTATGATTTAAACTAGCCATTTTACGTTCCTCGTAATTTTCTGCCACCACCTTATCTAACTCTGCCGGTGCTTCAAAATTTAAGGTATTTTCTTTCAGTCGGTCATCACCACCAAAAATAACTTGAATCTCCTTATTAAATAATCCTTCTAAAGAACGCTTGGCAACATATTCTGGCGCATCCATTTTTCTACCTTTAAATTTTTGCATCATCTCGGTATCTGTAGCGGTGGGAAAGGCACAGGTAACCGACACTTTAAACGGTGCCAATTCTCTACGCATAGAATCTGAAAACTG
The DNA here is from genome assembly GCA_030730545.1 of Maribacter sp. Classification (GTDB taxonomy): domain Bacteria; phylum Bacteroidota; class Bacteroidia; order Flavobacteriales; family Flavobacteriaceae; genus Maribacter. Next base: position 1,377 of record JANQUX010000323.1, read on the forward strand.
ACGAATCGCTGCTTTTGTGCTACCGTAAACCGCATAAAATGGCATCCCTATTAATCCCAATCCCGATGAAATATTCAAAATATATGCATCTTCAGAGAATTTCATTAATGGAATGCAATACTTGGTCAATAGCATTACTGCTGTAAGGTTAACAGCAACTTGATCATAAAGATCTTCATCTTGAATATCCTCTAAAGGACCTGCAGCTACGATACCCGCATTATTTATTAAGATATCTAAATGCCCCCATTTATCTTCTATACGTGCAGCAGCGTCTTGTAAAACTTCAATATTGGCAACATCACCTGCAATTCTAATAAATGTTACCTCTGGATATTCTTCCGAGAGTTGTTTTAGGTTTTGTTTATCACGAGCAATAACGGCAATATTGGTTACTCCGCCATTTATAAGTTCTTGAACCATACATTTTCCGATACCACGAGTACCGCCCGTAATAAGTACATTTTTACCTTTTAGTTGCATAATAGTGTTCGTTTGAGTTGCGTTTAAATTCCACTTTAAATTAAATAAAAATCGATGTGGAAACGAAGAAAAACGAAGGATAGCTATATTATTAACGAAGTAGGAAAATCTATCTTAATTTATTGCATTTTTCTTAACCATAAGACGCATATACAACATTTACATATCTGAAATTCAAAATACATAGAAGGTTATAAATCAATACTTGAGCGTGAGAATCAAAAAAGCCACCCAAATGGGTGGCTAAAATTCTATAAGGCATAAAAAAGCCCCTTAAAAGGGGCTCTACTATTTATGCTATTTTATTTCTCTTACGTTCATTTTCGGTCAAATAGATTTTACGTAAACGTAAATGCTTTGGTGTAACCTCAACATACTCATCTTTTTGAATGTATTCTAATGCCTCTTCTAAAGAAAACTTAATTGCCGGAACAATTTTAGCTTTATCATCAGCACCCGAAGAACGAACGTTAGACATTTTTTTAGTTTTTGTAATGTTAACGGTCATATCATCTCCACGAGAGTTTTCACCGATAACTTGACCTTCGTAAATATCTTCTCCTGGATCAACGAAGAACTTACCACGATCTTGTAATTTATCAATAGAATAAGGAATTGCTTTTCCTCTTTCCATAGAGACTAAAGAACCATTCTGTCTTTGAGGAATATCACCTTTCATTGGCTGATACTCTAAGAAACGGTGTGCCATAATCGCCTCACCAGCAGTAGCGGTTAATAATTGGTTACGAAGACCGATAATACCACGTGATGGGATTTCGAACTCACATAACATACGGTTACCCTTTGCCTCCATTTTAGTCATCTCACCTTTACGGATAGATACCATTTCAACAGCTCTACCAGAAACTTCTTCAGGTAAATCAATTGTTAAATGCTCGATAGGCTCACATTTTACACCATCAATTTCTTTGATGATTACTTGTGGCTGACCAATTTGCATTTCATAACCTTCGCGTCTCATTGTTTCAATAAGAACCGAAAGGTGTAATACACCACGACCAAATACTAAAAACTTATCAGCACTGTCAGTTGGGTTTACACGTAAAGCAAGGTTCTTTTCTAATTCTCTCGCCAAACGATCTTTTATATGTCTAGAAGTAACAAATTTACCATCTTGACCAAAAAACGGACTGTCGTTAATAGTAAACAACATGCTCATAGTAGGCTCATCGATAGTAATTGTCTTTAATGCTTCAGGATTTTCTAAATCAGCAACAGTATCACCAATTTCGAAACCTTCAACACCAACTAAAGCACAGATATCACCTGTTTCAACAGACTCAACCTTTTTACGACCTAGACCTTCGAAAACATAAAGCTCCTTGATTTTAGATTTCACGATACTACCATCGCGTTTTACCAAAGAAATTTGCTGTCCTTCTTTTAAAGAACCTCTTTGCAATCTACCAATAGCAATTCTACCAGTAAATGAAGAGAAATCTAAAGAAGTGATCAACATTTGAGTATTCCCTTCTTTTGGTTCGAAAACAGGAATATGCTCAATAACCATATCTAATAATGGCTCAATGTTGGTAGTTTCGTTTTTCCAATCATCGCTCATCCAGTTGTTCTTTGCAGAACCGTAAACTGTAGGGAAATCTAACTGCCACTCTTCAGCACCTAATTCGAACATAAGATCAAAAACTTTTTCATGTACTTCTTCTGGAGTACAGTTTTCTTTATCAACTTTATTGATCACCAAACAAGGCTTTAAACCAAGGTCGATCGCTTTTTGAAGTACAAAACGTGTTTGTGGCATAGGCCCTTCAAAGGCATCAACCAATAACAAAACACCATCTGCCATATTCAATACACGCTCAACTTCACCACCGAAATCGGCGTGACCAGGAGTATCGATAATATTTATTTTAGTATCCTTATATATAACGGAAACGTTTTTGGAAGTAATGGTAATACCACGTTCTCTTTCCAAATCGTTATTATCCAAAATTAAATCACCTGTATTCTCGTTTTCACGAAACAAGCTACAGTGGTACATTATTTTGTCTACCAAGGTGGTCTTACCGTGGTCAACGTGCGCAATGATCGCAATATTTTTTGTAGTAGTGGACATAAGGTCTTATTTAAGCGTGCAAAGATACTTTAAATAATGATAGCTGCACTTAAACTTATGTTATTTTTATCTTATTGATTTTGAGAGAGTTCCATAATACAAATCTTACTTTTTTCTACCCCCAATAACCCAACCTAGTCTAACATCTATTAAAATACCCGCATCTGTATTAAATTCATCTGTAAAAATACCTGGGCCAAAAGCCAATCCCCAATAGAATCCTTTTTCATACGGACGTTGCATACCATAAACGATTGCCGCATTATAAAAGTAATCTGAAGCATATTCTAAATTACCGATTACAGGCGTACCCAATTGAAATTGATTTAAAAAACTTATATAATTACCGGTATTACCCGATATATTTTTACCTTTTCTAAGCCTTCTATCAAAATTGATGTACTGCCTAACAT
>JANQUX010000324.1 GCA_030730545.1 Maribacter sp.
GTCTAATAGAATAAATATGCCCGAAACTGCCGAGCAAGTTCTAGCGGAAGGCCATGCAGATATGATTTGTATGGCACGACCATTTTTAGCAGATCCAGAGTGGGTCAATAAAGCTGAAGCAAATAAGGCAGATGAGATAAATACCTGCATTGGTTGTAATCAAGCATGTTTAGACCATGTTTTTCAACGAAAGGTTGCTAGTTGTTTGGTGAATCCGAGGGCATGTCATGAAACGGAACTGAATTATAACCCAACAGAAAAAAAGAAAAGAATAGCCGTTGTAGGTGCTGGTCCGGCAGGTTTGGCAGCATCAACAATAGCAGCACAACGTGGGCATGATGTTACACTTTTTGATGGTGAAAAAGAAACAGGCGGACAATTTAACCTAGCTAAGCAAATACCAGGTAAAGAAGAATTTTACGAGACCATTCGCTATTTTAATAAACAACTAGAGCTGCATAATGTAACGGTAAAATTGAATACTAGAGTAACTGCAGAAGACTTGAAAAATGGAAATTTTGATGAAGTTATTGTAGCGACCGGAATAAAACCAAGAACTCCTAAAATTGAGGGTGTTGACCACCCAAAAGTCCTGAACTATATAGATGTAATAAAATTTAAAAAACCGGTAGGTAAACGTGTTGCCGTTATTGGTGCAGGCGGAATCGGTTTTGACGTTTGCGAATATGTAGCCCATGAAGGAGAAAGTACAGCGTTAAACATAGATGCTTGGCTAAAAGAATGGGGAATTGATAAGACCTTAGAGGCGCGTAGTGGTATTGAGAATATACAATCAGAAATACACCCGTCTCCAAGAGAAATTTTTATGTTCAAGCGCAGCAAAGGTAAGTTTGGTGGCCATCTAGGTAAAACTACTGGTTGGATTCATCGTTCTACGTTGAAAAAGAAAAATGTACAATTTATTAATGAAGTGCAGTACACCAAGATAGATGATGAAGGTTTGCATTATACCCAAAATGACGAGCAAAAAATACTAGAAGTAGATAATATTGTTATCTGTGCAGGGCAATTACCCTTTAAAGAGCTTTTAGAACCATTACAAGCAAAAGGCATAAAAGTACATGTAATTGGTGGTGCAGATGTTGCCGCTGAATTAGATGCTAAACGTGCCATAAATCAGGCTTGTAGATTAGCCGCTGAAATTTAATACTGTTTAAGTATGCAAAGGCATTATTTAAAATGAATTATTCGCATAGTGATAAAAACGCTCTGTATTCATTGGTAAATTTTAAAATTTTATCGGTAGTATGGGGAATTTAAGTCTCCATCGATATAGGTCTCAACTAATTCAAGGATGTTATTTTCCTTAAAAATTAATCGACATCTTATTTATCAAAAAAAGTCTGTTTAACTATTCAAAACATTAGAACTTACATCTTCTCTTACTTCATTCAAGTAAAGCCAAAACCATTTGGGCTGAATTTACGGCAGCGATTTCAACAAATTTAAAATAATCTGTATGAGCGTCGGTATTTGCATTATCGCTACAACTACGTAATACGATATAGGGTAGATCTAACATGGTGCAAATTTGAGCTACTGCGGCTCCTTCCATTTCAGTAGCTAGTGCATTAAAATTTGAATATAAAGCTTTAGCCTTCATAGCATCGCTTACAAAAGTATCACCCGTAGCAATAGTCCCTACATAGAATTTAGGTACTCTACCTTTAAATGCTTTTAGTTGAATAGTATTGGAGACTATTTTACTTTTATGAAGCAGTATGCTATCTACAGAGAGCACTAACGGATTTTTAGTATTCTTAATAAGATTTCGTGTTGGCCATGTTATAAATTTATCATCCTTTAATTGCCCAAAATCATATTGAACCAAACTATCGGCAATAACAATATCACCTGGTTGTATATCTGGGTGCAATCCGCCTGCAACACCAGTAAAAATTAACGCATTAAGTTTAAAATGTGTAGTAAGTATTGCAGTACTGTATGCCGCATTTACCTTTCCAATACCAGCCTTTAATAGAACAACTTCCTTATTTTTAAGTTTACCGGTATAGAATATAATTCCGTTTTTCTCTATTTCTTCTTTGCTTTCTAATTGCTCCTTTAGAAGTTCTATTTCCTCGTCCATTGCACCCATAATTGCAATACGTTGGGCTTTTACTCCGCATAAAGCAAATAGCATTAGAAAAATTAGATAGTGTCTTATAGCCATAGGTAAAGAATTGATAATGCATTTATAATTAATAACACTGGGTTTATTTCCGATTTCTTGCCAACAAAGAGCTTGAGCAAGGTATATGTTAGAAAACCAAAAATGATTCCTGTGGTTATGCTGTACGTTAATGGCATTAGTATCATGGTAAAGAAAACCGGAATAGCTTCATCTGCCGTATTCCAATTAATTTTAGTTAACGGTTTCATCATAAAAGAACCTACTAAAACCAATGCAATAGAACTAGCTATACTTGGAACTATGGATAACAATGGGGAGAAGAATAGAAACGGTAAGAAAAGAATGCCAGCAGTAATTGCTGTAAGTCCCGTTTTACCACCTTCTCGAATACCAACAGCAGATTCTATATATGCAGTACCTGAGCTCGTGCCTACCAAACCTGAAAATATGGTGGTAACCGCATCTACCATTAAAGATTTTTTTAGATTTTTTGGGTTTCCGTCTTCATCTTTATAGCCAGATGCTTCTGATAAACCTACGAATGTAGAAAGACTATCGAATAAATCTGTAAAGGCAAATACAAAGATTACTGGTAAAAATGCATATTTGATAGATCCCAATAAGTCAGCTTTAAATAATAAGCTGAAGTCTGGCATCGAGAAAACTCCTGAGTAATTAACAATAGTAGGGATACCATAATTTACAAGAGAGGCGTCTCCCCACCATCTACCAATTGGCCAGGCAAAAATAGTAGTTAATAGTATACCTATAATCATAGCTCCCGTAACCCTTTTAGCTATTAGTATGGCAGTAATGAGTAGTCCCACTAAAAAAGTAAGACACATAGGATCTTTAAGTGAACCCAGACCAACTAAGGTAGCTTTGTCATCAATAATAAAACCTGCATTTTGGAAACCTATAAAAGAAATAAAAAGTCCAATACCGGCGGCAATAGCAAATCTTAGGGAGTGTGGTATGGCAAGTACAATTTTATCCCTGACTTTAAGAACACTTAAGATTAGAAATAAAATACCTGCCCAGAAAACGGCACCTAAGGCAGCTTGATAACTTAAACCTAAGCCTAATACGGCGGTATAGGTAAAAAAAGCATTTAAACCCATGCCTGGTGCAATAATAAAGGGATTCTTTGCATATAACCCCATCATAATACTACCAAAGGCACAAACAAGAACTGTTGAGGTTACCGCAGCAGAAAAAGGCATTCCGGAAGCAGAAAGAATTGCTGGGTTTACAATAATGATATAAAAAGTTGCTAGAAATGAACTGATACCTGCCAGTATTTCAGTTCGTATAAACGTACTTCTATCTTCCATGAAAATTAAAATAGTAAGAAAAGAAGCATTTTACACGTATCGTTGACGGAATCTTAGAACATTTTTCGAATCATCATTTATAACTATATATTTTAGGAATTAAAGCTATTAGTGAGTCAATAATTATTGATTTTAAAACGTACAACAGTCTATTTAACCTATGTCTGCCTTAAACCAAATATCAAGAGATGTTTCTGCAGGTCTATCATTTTGCTGTGATGGTCCGCCTTGAGATCCGCCGCGACCACCGCCGCCTTGACCTCCGCCAGGACCGCCCTGGCCTCCTCTACCACCACTTCCACCGCCTTGACCACCACCGCCAAAACTGATGTTTGAATCTTTATCTTTAGATTCTTTTTCCCTTTTAGGCGTAACGATACCAATGGATAGTTTAGAGAAGTTAGCATCGCTAATTTCTTGTTTCGGTATAATTAGTTCGTACTGAAGTTCTTTGCTATCTTCATTATAATTATAAGTAATGGAAACCCCAAGCTTGTTTAAGTCTAAATGAAACTCTTGTACCAAATCTAGATTAGTGAATTCAGCCTTTTTTGGCATTTCGGAGACCAACTTAACTATGTCAGGTCCTCTTCTTTCATCTTGGTCTAGCTCCTCTCTATTAACATTTTCTCTATCGTTTCTATTTGGGCGTTCAGGAGGTGCAATGTTAATTGGATATTGTACCGAGACATTCTTTTTTCGCTTGCCCTTAACATCAAAATACACATAAAAGCCTTTATGTAGCATAGTAAGCATTGTTGCTTGGTCTATAGTGCTTAATTGTACGTGAACATTTTCGTCAGAAATAAAACTGCTGTAAGTGATGTTGTCTTCTGTATTCGCGAATGGGTACTGGATGCG
>JANQUX010000325.1 GCA_030730545.1 Maribacter sp.
GAAAATATCTATTCGATATTATACGGATCCATTTATATATTAAAATACTGTGAACTACCCTCCATACCTGGCATGGTATTCAACTATAATGGAAATACCGTTTTATTATCTATCTTATCGTTAGAAACTACTTTGTTCTCTTTGGTACACCATGCCCAAACCTCAGCATTACCTAATGGCGGCTCTCCTGTCTCGGTAGGTAAATATTTTTCAACTTCTGGCAATGCAATAGGTAAATACTCTTTTGCAATCATTTGTGGCATACCGCCTACATAATACACCGGAAAAGGTTCTCCCCAATATCTTTGACGACTGAATACAGCATCACGCAATCTATAGTTTATTTTCCCTTCGCCATGTCCTATTTTCTCCAACTCATAGATTGCTAATTTCATAGCTTTCTTATACGGTAATCCGCTTAAGAAATCGCTATTCGCTATCACCGTTTTATCCTTATCAGCAAATGCTTCTTCAGAAATATCTACACCTTCAAATATGTTAGGAATAGGAATATTGAAATGCTTTGCAAAATCGTAATCTCGTTGATCACCACATGGCACGGACATCACCGCACCTGTTCCATAACCCGCCAATACATAATCACCAATCCAGATCGGAATTGGTTCTTTTGTAAAAGGATGTTCTGCATATGCACCTGTAAAAGCACCTGATATTGTTTTAACATCTGCCATACGATCACGCTCACTACGTTTCGCTGTTGCTTCTATATATGCTTCGACATCAGCTTTTTGCTCTGCGGTCGTAATTTTACTTACCAGTTCATGCTCGGGAGCTAAAGTCATAAAAGAAACTCCAAAAATAGTATCGGGTCTGGTTGTAAAAACTTCTATCCCCCTAGCCCCCGAAGGGGGAATATTTTGTTGTTCCAAATGAGCGCTTATCTCCTCTAAAACACCATCAATATTTCCAATTACTTTTTCGTTTTTAAATCTTACGACTTTATAACCCAAACCATTTAAAACTTGAGTTCTTTTTAAATCAGCTTCCTTTTGAGTTTCATGAATTTCCCCATCTACCTCAATTACCAATTTTTTAGATAAACAAACAAAGTCAACTATGAACTCATCTATTAAATGTTGTTGCCTAAACTTATAATCTAGTTTCTTGGATTTTAAAGACTCCCAAAGAACAGATTCGGCTACTGTCGGATTATTTCTCATCTCCTTTGCTCTTTCAAGCAACAAATGAGAATTATTACCTCCAGTCATATATCCAGGCGCAGTTCCTTCCCCTTTGGGGAAGGCTAGGATGGGGAACGTGACTGAAGCGCCCTGAGAACGACCTATCCAATTTGTCTGCGAATCTTTTAATGGCTGTGGCCAATCTATTTTCGCCAAACCGTCTAATAAACGTTGTGCGTATGCAGAAATACGCATGCTCCATTGGGTCATTTTTTTACGAACGACTGGGTGACCACCACGTTCTGACACTCCGTTTACTATTTCGTCATTTGCCAATACTGTACCTAGCGCAGGGCACCAGTTTACTTCGGTATCCGCCAAGTACGTTAATCTATATTGTAATAATATTTCTTGCTTTTTAACATCAGAAAAAGAATTCCAATCCTCCGCAGAAAACGATACTATATCATCATCACAAACGGCATTTACATTGGTATTTCCATCCGAAGAAAACTTAGAAATCAATGTTTCTATATCTTCTGCCTTATCGGTATCTTTATTATACCAAGAATTGAAAATTTGAATGAATATCCACTGTGTCCATTTGTAATACTCAGGACTAGATGTTCTTACCTCTCTACTCCAATCGAAAGAAAAACCTAATTGATCTAACTGCCTTCTATAGGTTTTAATATTTGCCGCTGTAGTAACTGCGGGGTGCTGACCTGTCTGAATAGCATACTGCTCTGCAGGCAAACCAAATGAATCGTACCCTTGCGGATGCAATACATTAAACCCTTTATGCCTTTTGTAACGCGCGTAAATATCACTTGCAATATAGCCTAACGGATGCCCAACATGTAGCCCCGCACCAGACGGATAAGGAAACATATCCAGCACATAAAACTTCTCTTTTTCGGAATCGTTCTCTGCTTTAAATGTTTGATGTTCTGCCCAGTATTTTTGCCATTTGGCTTCAATTTCGTTGAAATTGTATTGCATGATATTTACTTCTTTTCTGTAAGTCGCAAAAATAGGTTTATTCTGCTAAAACCGAAAGAATAACGTCATTGATACTGTTTACATTAAACCATCAATAACTTTCCGCAATAGAGCACCCAAAGCATAGATGCCAATGCCGATAAGTTAATGAGATAGCCAAACAATTTCATTTCTGGTAATGTATACGCCCTGCCCTTAAATATCACAAAAATATCTAATACCATAAACGCCGAGAAGAGACTAAGAAATGATGCCAAAACTATATCTTGAAACCAATACCAAACCAAAACAGATTCGCACACCAATATTAAGAGCATCAGTAATTTTGAATTTTTACGCCCTATCAACGTTGCAGTAGTTCGTTTACCAGAAGCTAAATCTGGCTCTATATCCATTATTTCACCAGCAATATGTGCCTGAAATGCAAACAATGACAAATACACCAATGTCTGCCATGGTAGTGTATCTAAATTATTCAGTTCTGTTGAAAAGAACACCGTAACCACATAACCAATCTGAATTAATATTTCAAAAGGAGGACGCTCTTTAATTCTGAACGGCCTAAAATTATAAAGAATGTTCACAACCACCATAAATAGAAGTAGTAAGAACATTTTTAACCCCGAGATAAAGGTAAAGGCAATTACAAACACAGCTGTGAGAATGATAATTTTAGTCAGCACACCCTTAAGTTCCGATTTTGAAGCCTTGGCGCCAAATAAGAAATTTCCCTTTCTATCGTTTACGGCATCTGCATCTATATCGTTATAATCGTTTAGACCATAAACCAAATAATTTAAAGGGAAAGTGACGAAGAACAAACCGAGCCAAAAATTACTATTTAACCAAAAATCTACCTGATTACCAAAAGGAACTAAATAAATCCAAATTGTAGGAAACCAAAGTCCGGGTCTGGATATCTTTAAATCCAATAAGTTAAACATGTTGAAAGAATTAGGTTTTGATTTTCGTAAAAATACCAATCTTAAAATAGGCTCTGTATCTTGATTGTTGGTTTGTTCATGAATCATGGTAAAAAGTATATCTTTAGTGATTGGATATGATGAACCCCAGATATTTTTTACTTACTATTCTTCTAAAGTGCTGCTGCATTACTTCATTGCAAGCGCAACTTGGTTTTTGTGGTGGAAATTCTGGCGACCCTATTTTTACCGAAGATTTTGGCTCTGGCACCACCGACGGACCAGAATTACCCTCTGGTACAACAACTTATAATTTTACCACCGGAACACCTAATGACGGCGACTATACGATTTCTAGTACGACCAACTATTTCGACTGGCTTTCGATTGAAGACCATACACCAGGCGACAGCAACGGTAAGTCTTTTATTGTCAATGCAAGTTTTACAGCCGGCGAGTTTTACCAACGCCAAGTAACAGGCTTATGTGAGAATACTACCTATGAGTTTTCATCATGGCTTATTAATTTACAAATTGCAGGTAGTTGCGATGGCAATAGCATACCCGTAAATGTTCGTTTTCAAATATGGGATCAAACAGACACCAATATGCTTGCACAAGGCGATACGGGTAGTATACCAGGCATAGGCACTAGAGAATGGAAACAATATGCTCTAGTTTTTAAAACCGCCCCAGGGCAAACATCTGTCATTTTAAAAATGAGAAACAATAGTAATGGTGGTTGTGGTAATGACCTTGCTATAGATGATATTTTATTTAGATCCTGCGGAGATAATGTTACTATTGCCACCGCTGCCAATGAAGCTAGCTTAGTTGTTTGCGAAGATCAAGGCGGTGTTTCAAGAGCACTAACCGCAACGCCAGATTCTTCTGTTTTTAGTTCTCATGCCTATCAATGGCAACAAAGTGCAGATCAACAAACATGGGTAGACATATCTGGTGAGAATAGTGCAATTTTGAATACTCCCGCAGTTACCACCACCACTTATTTTAGAACAAAAATTGCAGAGGACATTGTCAATGTAAATAATGATTTATGCAATGTCGTTTCCGATGTTTTTGATATTACCGTATTACCCATACCGACTGCCCCAATAAGTAATGGAGATGTAGATATTTGTGAAAGTGAATTAGGTATTTTATCGGTCAATACACAAAATGCCTATTCTATTAATTGGTACGATGCCGCTATTGGCGGTAATTTGATTTTAGCGGATAACCAGAATTTAGAAATTGGTATTGCCGGC
>JANQUX010000326.1 GCA_030730545.1 Maribacter sp.
CGTAGTTCGTGTACTTGGTGGCATTTACCTTGCCTTTGAAGGTGCCGAAAAAATCCATGAATTCTTTGTTCCTCATGAACATGACCATATTGCTGCTGAAGCCAAGCCGATGACTAAAGAAGAGATTCTAGAACTAGAAAAAACCAAAGTGAAATCTGCTATAGTTACCGATTTTATACTATCCATCGAAATAGTCATCATTGCTTTAGGTACGGTTATAAAGGAGCCTTTAGTAACTCAAATAGCTGTAGTATCAGTAGTGGCGTTAATAGCTACGGTAGGTGTTTATGGTATTGTTGCCCTAATCGTACGTATGGACGAGTTTGGTACACGATTAATTAACCTGAACGAAGAAGAGAATAGTATCTCTGATAAAATAGGTCGATTCTTTGTTAATGCATTACCAAAAGTAATTAAAGCTTTATCTGTAATTGGGACTATAGCGTTATTGCTAGTTTCGGGCGGAATATTTGTCCATAATATTGATTTCTTTCATCACTTTCTTCCGAATGTACCTAGTATGTTGGTAGAATTTGTTGTGGGACTTATAGTAGGGTTTGTGGCGCTATTACTGTTTAATGGTATAAAAAAGCTATTTAAAAAGAAGTAATCAATACGCTCTAGCTTCCCCTTTAATGGCATTGTAAATGGTTAGAAATACAATTTTGGCATCTAAGGCAAGAGACCATTTTTCCATGTAAAAAATATCATACCGTACTCTATTTACAATATCAGATCTATCAAGGATTTCTCCTCTACAGCCTTGAATTTGAGCTAAGCCTGTGATACCTGGTTTTATAAAGTGTCGTACCAAATATCTATCTACCGAATTTTCATACTCTTGGGTATGTACCACCATATGTGGTCTGGGTCCAACAACACTCATGTCGCCCTTTAACACGTTGAAAAATTGAGGTAGTTCGTCTATGCTGGTCTTTCTTAAAATTTTACCTAGCCTTGTAACCCTAACATCATTTTTAGTAGCCATTTGAGTATCGCTAGTAGTACTCTTAGCCATGGATCTAAATTTGTAGCACCAAAAAACATCTCTATTGACCCCGTGGCGCTGCTGTTTAAAAAATAGAGGTCCTTTAGAATCAATCTTCATTAATATATATACTAGCGGCGTTAACCATGACAATACAAACAGTATAGCAAAGCTTGATATTAGAATATCAAAAATACGTTTGATCATGTTGGAATAATCTAAATCTAACGGTGATGCCCTTAAGTTTAAAATAGGAACGGCACCATATAACTCTATCGACATAGCGCTAGAGAATAATTCTTTATTATCTGGAATGATTTTTATCCTTTTAAGACTATTATCGGCAATTTTCATTACATACTGTATTTCAGCCTTAGATAGTTTAGAAGCCATACAGTAGACTTCTTCAACATTGTTTTCAAAAATATAATTGAAAGAGCTTTCAATATCTCCTAAACAAGATTTGTTATCAGATTTGGCATTATCAAAATAACCCATGTAGGAATACCCATATTCTGGATTATCAAAAATGCGTTTAAGTTTTGGTAAATTTCTATCTCTGCCAATGACAACTACTCTGGTAGTATTGTATCCTCTTTTTCGGTAGGCATTTCTAGCCAAATAGAATAAAACTCTAAATAGGGTCAGTAAAGCGCAAATTTGAAGATATGCAAGAAATAAGAAAGGTGTCGAATACGAATTTAAGCCGAAGAATACAAAGGATGTAAAGTAAACCAAGCCATAAATGAGAAAAAGCTTCAAGAAACTTTTTAGATTGGTCATAAAACCATCGCGTCTCGCAGTAGGATAAAAATGTAAGCTGTAGGTAGTTATAAGCCAAGCAATATTATAGTACAATACACTGAATACATTTAAGTATGTTTCAGGAGTATATACATATAATGTAAGGTTGATAATCAAGATATGGACTATCAACGAGATTGGTATAATAAAAAGCGATTTCTTCATTTTAGCTTTTAAAATGGTTGGTTAAGGAGCTAATGATAGGTTATTACATTAGCCAATAGTTTGCAACTATTGGCTAGTTGTAAATTTTGGGGTTGATAGAAATCTAATAGTTTAAAGAATATTTAATTCTTTTTGGTGTACCATGAATATACTTGCTGTACACCTTGTTCTAATGAAATGGTATGTTTCCAGCCAAGGTCATGTAATTTGCTTGGGTCTGTTAACTTTTTCATTGTTCCGTCTGGCTTTTCAGTATTAAAATAAAGTTCGCCTTTAAAATCAATAGTTTGCTGTATTAACAAAGCCAAATCTTTAATCGAAATATCAATACCGGTGCCTATATTAATATGCGTATTTCTCACTTCTTTGTTATCTTGTGCGTAACAATCTTTAAAATCGCGTTGCTCCATCAAGAAAACACAGGCATCTGCCATGTCTTCGCTCCAAAGAAATTCTCTCATCGGGTTTCCTGTGCCCCATATCTCTAGGTGAACAGTATTATCTTTCATCTTAATACCGTACTTATCTAATGCGGCAAGAATATTTTCTTTAGATGAACTTCCAGTAACTCCTTCAATAGGTAGTGCGTTTAAATCTGAAGCGATAACGTCCCAATTGTTATTCTCTAAGGCTTTACCTAAATGCATTTTTCTAATTAATGCAGGTAATACATGCGATTTTTCTAAATCGAAATTATCATTAGGTCCGTACAAATTAGTTGGCATTACAGAAATAAAGTTGGTGCCATACTGCAAATTGTAACTCTCACACATTTTAATACCTGCTATTTTAGCAATAGCATAAGGTTCATTTGTGTACTCTAACGTATCTGTCAATAAATAGTCCTCTTTCATAGGTTGCGGACAATTTTTAGGATAAATACAAGTACTTCCTAAAAAGAGTAATTTCTTAACCCCATGAAGATAACTTTGGTGGATTACATTATTCTGAATCATAAGATTCTCATATATGAAATCTGCCCTGTAGGTATTGTTTGCCACAATACCACCAACTTTTGCAGCTGCAAGGATGACGTATGCTGGTTTTTCAGTTTCAAAAAACTTAGCAACCTTTGTTGGGTTGGTCAAATCTAATTCTTTATGTGTTTTAAAGATTAGATTTGAGTAGCCCTTACTTTCAAGATTTTTAACGATTGCACTGCCAACAAGACCTCGGTGACCTGCGATATATATTTTAGCTTCTTTATTTAACATTTGGTATAATTTACCTACTAATTAGATATATAAATGATTTTAAATCTTACTCAAAATAATTATAAGTAACGTAGCCACCATCTTTTAAGTACTGATCTTTTTGCATCAATTTAAGATCATTTGTCATCATGTCTTTTACTAACCCCTGTAAGTCATATTCAGGAATCCAACCTAATTTAGTATTTGCTTTTGTAGCATCACCAATTAACAATTCAACTTCTGTTGGTCTGAAGTATTTAGGGTCAACGGCAAGAATTTCTTTTCCGATTTCTACTTGAATATCCGGATTAGAACATGATTTCACATATCCTTTCTCTTCAACACCTTCGCCTTTAAATTCTAGTTCAATACCCATTTCTGCAAACGCCATTCTTACGAATTCACGAACAGGAGTAGTTTTACAAGTTGCAATAACCCAATCTTCCGCTTCATCAGCTTGAAGAATCATCCACATCATGCGAACATAATCTTTGGCATGACCCCAATCTCTTTGAGCGTCTAGGTTACCAAGGTAAATTTTGTCTTGTAAGCCTAATCCGATTCTTGCAGCTGCTCTAGTAATTTTTCTAGTAACAAAAGTTTCTCCTCTAATAGGTGACTCGTGGTTGAATAGAATACCGTTACATGCGAACATGTTATACGCTTCTCTGTAGTTTACTGTAATCCAATATGCATACATTTTTGCAACTGCATATGGGCTACGTGGGTAAAACGGAGTAGTTTCTGACTGTGGTACTTCTTGTACTTTACCGTACAACTCTGAAGTAGATGCCTGGTAAATACGTGTTTTTTCAGTTAAACCTAACAAACGAACAGCGTCTAGTATTCTTAAAGTACCTAAACCATCTGCATTACCAGTATATTCTGGAACTTCAAACGATACTTGAACGTGGCTCATTGCCGCTAAGTTATAAATCTCATCTGGTTGAATTTCTTGTATTAATCTGATAAGATTAGTACTGTCTGTCATATCTCCATAATGAAGTACAAAATTTCTATTCTCAATATGTGGGTCTTGATAAAGATGATCAATTCTGTCTGTATTAAACATAGACGCTCTTCTTTTAAGACCGTGTACTTGATACCCTTTCTTTAATAAAAACTCACTCAAATAGGCGCCGTCTTGACCTGTGACTCCGGTAATTAATG
>JANQUX010000327.1 GCA_030730545.1 Maribacter sp.
ATTATAAAGTGATGCTTCAAGTGAATTTTCTTGCTGTTTTTGTTTGAATTCATCCGCTGTTATTCTTCCAAATTCAACTTCGTTACCGTCTGATAAAATAGTTTTCATCGAAATAACCTTATCTCGCGTTACCCCGTATTGAATCGATGTGGTACCCGATGAATTGTTACCCACCATACCACCGATCATACATCTATTTGAAGTTGATGTATTAGGACCAAAGAACAATCCAAAAGGTTTTAAATATTGATTTAGCTCATCTCTAATAACACCCGGCTGAACAGTTACTTGCTTTTTTTCTTGATCCAGGCTTATGATTTCTGTAAAATGCTTAGATACATCAACTACCAAACCATCGCCTACACATTGCCCTGCCAGCGATGTACCTGCAGTTCTCGGTATTAGTCCGATGTTTTGATCGTTTGCAAACTTTATAATCTTTTTGATATCGTCTACTGACTTCGGAAAAGCAGCTCCTAAAGGTATTTTTCTATATACTGATGCATCTGTAGCATAAATAGTCTTGGTAAGATTATCGAATCGTACATCTCCCTCTATATCTTGTCGTAACTTTGACAGTAAATTATTATCCAACTTAACACAATTTTGATTGCTAAATTAAGTTTTATTGTGTGAGCTACATTACAAATTAGATCATTTTTAATCACAAAAAACAACTACTATATGAAGATTTTAAAAGTTATCAGTGTATTATTATTTATGGCAACCTGCTCGCTTTCTGCACAAGAAATATCGAATCATGCATTAGGATTACGATTAGGAGATAGCGACGGATTCGGTGCCGAAATCAGCTATCAAAAATCTCTTACACGCGAAACAAGGGTTGAATTTGACTTAGGATGGAGAGATAGTAGAAATTTTAATGCATTTAAAATAGCGGGTCTATACCAATGGGTACGAACCATTGAAGGCAACTTTCAATGGTACTATGGTGTTGGTGGCGGATTAGGAAATGTTGATTTCCCTGGGGATGACGGCGGACTCTTTGTTTTTGCAGCTGGTGATATTGGTATAGAGTATAATTTTGACATTCCGTTAATTCTATCTTTAGATTTTAGACCAGAATTAGGAGTTGTTGGTTATGACGGATTCTCTGATAATTTTGATTTTGATATCGGTCTAGGAATTAGATATCAGTTTTAAACCTAAATAAAACATAATTTCAAAGACCTTTAACCATTGCGTTAGAGGTCTTTTTTTATATCCTATATATAAGTACATTTGCAACTTAACCTAAGTGAAATTTATGAAAAATAGTATTGTAATACTGCTTACAGGTATTTTGTTATTTAGCTGTAACTCAAAGCCAGAAAGCTTTACCCTGAATGGTAAGTTAAGAGGAGAAATGACCGATGGCACTCGTGTTTTCTTGAAAAAAATCGGAGAAAACAATCAACCAATGGAAGTAGATACTGCTACCACAACAAATGGCGAGTTTACCTTTACCGGAAAATCTGATATACCTGAACTTCATTATATTTTCGTTGAACAATTACCTGGCTATACTGCCGTAATTTTAGAAAACGGAGAAATTCAATTTAGCGCTCAAAGAGATAGTATGGGCTTTGCCGATATTAGTGGAACTTTTCAAAATGACACATTCGCTGACTACATGGAGCAGTCTAGAGAGATTTCAATGCAAGCACAATCTATTCAAAAAGATAAGCAAAATGCCACTGGCGAGGCTGCATTGGCTTTACAAGACGAAATGAAAGAATTGCAAGAAGAGTATAAAAACTTTGAGTTGGATTATGTAAAAAATCACCCGAAGGCATTAATTTCTGCATTGGTACTAGACAGAGCACTTGCTACTAAGGCGGTTGACCTTGAAGAAGCCGAAGCAATTTACAAAACCCTATCTGAAGAAATAAAAAACTCTAAACCGGGTAAACAAATTATAGAAAGCATCGAGAAATTAAAAGTTTCAGAAGCTGCTGGTAAAAATTCAAGTATTGGCGCTAAGGCTCCTGACTTCTCTGGACCTAGTGTTGATGGAACTGAACTTGCCTTGAAAGATGTAATGGGAAAAGTTACTTTAATAGATTTTTGGGCAGGATGGTGCAGACCATGTAGAGCTGAGAACCCTAATATTGTGGCGGTATATAACAAATACCATGACAAAGGTCTAAACGTTTTAGGTGTTTCGTTGGATAGAACAGAAGAAGCTTGGAAAAAAGCTATCGCAGAAGATGGATTAGTATGGAACCATATTTCTAACATTGCTTACTTTGATGATCAAATTGCTAAGCTTTATAATGTTGATGCAATACCTGCAGCATTCTTATTGGATGAAAACGGAATCATAGTTGCCAAAAATTTAAGAGGACCAGAACTTGAAGCTAAAGTTGCCGAACTTTTAAACTAAAGATTTCTTTTTAAAATAGAAAAGCCCCAAGGTTAAATATACCTTGGGGCTTTTTTATTTACTTTTTATAAAATTAAAATTTATTATAATAATCATTGAACGTACCAGTGATCGAAGCTCCATTTGCTTTGCTTACAGTCCCCCAAACAGCTGCTACAGTACTATCGCCTAAGAATTCTAAGGTTGCACCTTCTTCTAAAATTAAATCTCCATAAATAGACATATTGCCCTCAATACGAAGTGTAGCCCCTGCTTTGACCACAATATCTCTTTGACGGTTTACCCTGCCAATAACTATGGTTCCGTTCATTTCAAAAACTCCATTTTCGTTTATCGTTAAATCATCCTTTACCGTCCAAGAACCGCATAACAACAATGACCCGTTTATAGTTATAGAATTAAATCGTTTAGAACCTGAAAAGGCTTGCTCATTACCTTGTTCTACGGTATAGGTTGAACTTCCGCTGAATGAGGCAAGATTCTCGCAACTACTTACCAAACTTTCTGTTGGTCTATTTAATTTTATAATCTGAAAACCAGATTTACCTGATGCCGCAAAAATATAATCTCCTTTTGAAGCTACATAGTTAATTGACCCTGTCAGTTCAATTACTCCAACACCATTTGTACTGTCATCTTTATTCTCAGAAAGACTTAACCCTCCTGCGCCGTTAGCCATTAATAATACATCTTCATTTACCGCAACACCATTCGTTACAATTTCACCTGGCTCGGCATTTTCAGGATTTGTCAATATTGATAAATACTCCATAAAGCTACCAGTAGCAGCATTATATACACCAGCACCTTTAGTGCCCTCAGAAACTACAATAGTTTCATTTAGAAAGTCTAAAGTACGTTTGGCGTCAACACCAAAATCAGACTCAATATCAATAGATCTTAAGACATTCAAGTTTTGATCTAAAAAGCTTACACCTTGTGCAGCATCTAAAACGGCAATTTCACTACCATTATAAGCTACTGAACGTAAATCTGCAAACGCAGTCTCGTTCAAAGCACTTAAATCGTTTTTATCATACATTACTACGAAGCCATCTTGACCACTTGTTACTACCACATTGTTGTTAATAATACGAACATCTGTAGCATTAAACCCTTCTTGAAAGCCGTAGGTAATGTTAGAAGTATTCATTCTACCACCACTAACTGCGATTTTAGCAACTAATGAGTTTGCCGTAGCAGTAACCGATTGTTCTGAATCAACACCACCGGCAACATAAATATAGCCGTTATCGTAAGCGATTGAATTTAAATCGGCATTGGTGTAATATACCCTTGATGTTACCCTAGGGTTGTTCGGGTCACTAATATCGATTACGTCGATAGCACCTACATAGTCTTGACCTACTGTATTATATGATACATAGCCATAATCACCATCTAGTACTACATGTGTTGCAGCTAAGTTTTCTCCGTTGCTGAAAGTAGGTGGTGCTATTTGCGCAACTAAAGTAAGCGGATAGTCACCTGCCTGTTCTGCTTTACCGGTTGCATTATAGCGCTTAGCACTAGCAATAGGATCTTCGTAAATATCCAATACTCCTGCGCGTTCAAAACTTACACTATTGTCAAGCTTAGATTGGTCAGTTTCACTAACCAAATTATCATCGGGGTTTTCAAAAATCGTAGTTTCATCACTACAACTGGCAACAAAAAATGAAGCAGCAATAGCCAATAGCCATACTTTTCTGGTAGATAGGGTTGATTTCATTTTAATCGGGGTTTTTGCACTAACGTCCCGAATTGCCGTCTTGTTGTCTATACACAGAGAAATACGATGAAATACACTTTATTAGGGTGAATCATACACTTTATTGATAAAAATACAGGAAAGTAATCTAAATCTTACCCATTTTCTCAAGTACCACTAATAGTACAATTGGCAATGCTAGTAAACCGACCATAAGTG
>JANQUX010000328.1 GCA_030730545.1 Maribacter sp.
GCAATGCTTATGCGTATGTATATGATGTGGGCTGAAAAGAACGGGTACAAGATTAAAGAGCTCAATTATCAAGAAGGTGATGTTGCCGGTATTAAAACCGTAACATTAGAAATTGATGGTGAATATGCCTTCGGATGGCTGAAAGGTGAAAACGGGGTACATAGATTGGTACGAATTTCTCCGTTCGATAGTAATGCAAAGAGACATACTTCTTTCGCATCGGTATATGTTTACCCATTGGTAGATGACAGTATAGAGATTGATGTTAATCCGGCAGATATTACCATCACCACCGCAAGGTCAAGTGGTGCCGGCGGACAGAATGTTAACAAAGTTGAGACTAAAGTTCAATTAACCCATCACCCTACAGGTATTCAAATTTCTTGTTCAGATAGTAGAAGTCAACACGAAAATAGGGCTACGGCAATGAAAATGCTAAAGTCTCAATTGTATGAGATCGAACTGCGTAAGAAAATGGAAGCACGACAAGAAATTGAGTCTTCTAAAATGAAAATTGAATGGGGATCACAGATTAGAAACTATGTAATGCATCCTTATAAATTAATAAAAGATGTACGAACAGGCGAAGAGACAGGCAATGTCGACAATGTTATGAACGGAGATATTGATCAATTTCTTAAAGCCTTTCTAATGTTAATGGGTCAGAGAGAAGAAGAATAAAAATGTAATCCCAATCCATATGATTTAATGAATTGGGATTATATTTATTAAATTTAAAAATCATGATTAAAATATATCATAATTCTAGATGTAGTAAATCTAGAGATGGTTTAAAAGTGTTAGAAGAATCTGGCAAGACTTTTGAAGTAGTAAAGTATTTAGAAGAAATACCAACCAAAGAAGAATTAAGAAATATTATTAGCTGTCTAGATATTAAACCTATTAATCTGGTACGTAAATCTGAAGCAATTTGGAAAGAGAAGTTTAAAAACTTACCCTTATCAGATGAAGAATTGATAACTGCGATGATAGAATACCCTAAATTAATAGAAAGACCCATCGTCATAAATGGCAATAGAGCTGTTATTGGCAGACCGGCATCGAACATTGATGAATTGCTAAAATAGAATCCCTTTATAATCGCCTAGTCAATTATCTTAACAAAGTATTAACCATTTACGGTTAAACCATAGTATAACTTTATAATCTAATCATATGAAAAAAGTAATAAAATGTAGCAATCTAAAGTTTTTGGGCTTGCTATTAATTCTATTAGGAAGTTCTGAAATTTACGCACAATACGGTTATGGCAATAACGGTTATGGATCTCGAGGTGGCAACGGTTATGGTAGACAAGGTAGTTCAATACCTCAGGCACAAACACCAGCCGAAGAACCAAAACCTAAAACTGCCGAAGAATTGGTTGATGGCGAAATGCCAAGAATTACTGAAGCGCTTGCGTTAAATGATTTTGAACAGGCTGTATTAAGTTCTGTTTTAAAGAAATATGTGCAAGAGCGTATAGAAGCTCAAATATTGAAACTTCCGCCAGAAAAAATGGCAGAGGTTTATGAGAATATAACAAAAAGACAAGATGAAGAATTAAAGGCTGGTTTGCCTTTAGAAAAGTATGAGGCTTTTGTTGCATTACAAAAAGATGGTGTTTCAAAAACCTTGAAGAAGAATAAAAAGAACAAAAAAGAAAAACGAAAGAAAACCAAAAACTGACTAAATGAAACAACTTTTTCCCTTACTCCTACTCCTAGCACTATCCTTCAATTATACATATAGTCAAAGACCGGGAGGAGACCGGGAAAGAGCTCCGATTACAATTAGCGGAAAGGTTCTTGATAAAGACGACAACCTTCCTTTAGAGTATGCCACACTAGTACTACAAAGTGTGACTAACCCTGATCAAATTACAGGCGGCATTACAGATATTGATGGCAATTTTAAGGTAGAAGCATCACCTGGTAAATACAATATTTCCATTGAATATATTTCATACAAAACATACAAATTACCCAATCAAACGCTTACAGAAAATAAAGATTTAGGCACTGTTAGACTTGCCCTAGATGTTGCTCAATTAGAAGCTGTTGAGGTTGTTGGAGAAAAAACAACCGTAGAGGTTCGTTTAGACAAGAAAATCTATAATATTGGAAAAGACTTAACCAACAGCGGCGCAACTATTACTGATGCACTTAATAACGTACCATCAGTTGATGTTGATGTAGAAGGTGCTATTAGCCTACGAGGCAATGCAAATGTAAGAATCTTAATTAACGGAAAACCATCGGCTCTTGCTGGGTTTGGATCTACAGATGCATTAACACAGCTACCTGCAGATGCTATTGAAAGTGTTGAGGTAATTACTAGTCCGTCTGCAAGATATGATGCAGAAGGTACCGCAGGTATTCTAAACATTATTCTTAAAAAGGAAAAAACACTTGGTTTTAACGGCTCTGTAAATACTACTATTGGGTACCCGGTTAATAGTGGCATATCGGTAAATACAAATTTACGTACCGACAAATTTAATCTCTTCAACACCACAGGTTACAACTATAGAGATGCCCCTGGTAATGCTTTTTATGACAACACCTACTCTTCTGGTACCTATGACAGAATTATCGAAGACAGAGAATATAATAGGCTGCGTAAAGGATTTAATACCAACTTAGGTTTAGAGTATTTTTTAACTGAAAAATCTTCTATAACTGGTAGTGTATTCTATAGAACATCTGATAGCGAAGATGATACGGAAAACACCAACCAAAGGTTTATAGATAATGCATTAAATAGCGAAACATTTAGAACCGAAGATGAAAATGAAGATGATGAAAACTATCAATTCTCTTTAAATTATGTGAACGATCTTGACGACGACGGACAAAAATTAACTGTAGACCTTCAGTACTCTAAAGGTGAAGAAGATAAATTTTCAATTATTCAAGAAAACAATACATTACCTAATGATAATTTAATTGTATTAGAAAATGTATTTGAGAACGAAACTGATAACGAGTATTTGGTTCAAGCTGATTATGTACTACCTATGGGCGATGCTCAGTTTGAAGTTGGTTACAGAGGCACATTTGAGGAGACTGGAACTGACTACCGTTTAGATTCTCTAAATCAATCTACTGGACAGTTTGATATTAATGAAGACCTTACCAATTTATTCACCTATACCGAAAATGTAAATGCATTATACACACAGTACGGAAACAAATTTGGGAAGTTTTCTTTTTTACTAGGACTGCGATTAGAAAACACCCAATTGAAAGGTGAACTATCTTCACTTTATGACACTAGCGAATTAGAAAATCAATTAGGTGTTGATGTGGAAGCCAATTTTGATAAAAACTACTTAGGTCTTTTCCCTACTGTGAATTTAATTTACGAATTAGCAGAAAATGAAAATATTTCAGTAGGTTATAACAGAAGAATAAACAGACCTAGAGGAAGGTTCGTAAACCCTTTTCCATCCAGATCTAGTAGAACAAATATTTTTCAAGGAAATCCCGATTTGAACCCTGCATTCTCAAATGCTTTTGATATAGGTTATTTAAAGAGGTGGGATAAATTAACCCTTACTTCATCTATTTATTACCAGAAAGAAACAGACTCTTTTGAGCGAATTCAAGAAGAAACAGGGCAAACGACCACTGATGGTATAGAAATTATAAGATCTATTCCAATCAACCTTTCTACAAATGACAGAATAGGTTTTGAGGCAGGGGTGTTATATAGTGCCGCTAAATGGCTACGCTTAAACTCTAGTTTTAATTTCTTTCAATTTTCTACAGAAGGAGCTTTTAATGGTGTTGATTATGGCACTACAAATACAAGTTGGTTTGCGAGATTTAGTTCTAAAGTTTCATTACCTGCAAAGGTAGATTGGCAAACAAATGCGTTTTATAGAGGACCATCTTCAACTGCGCAAACAGAAAACGGAGGTATATTTTCATTGAACTTAGCCTTTAGTAAAGATATCTTAAAAGACAATGGGACAATTTCCCTAAATGTAAGTGATTTACTAAATTCTAGAAAAAGAACTTCTTATACAGAAACAGAATTCTTTACTTCAGAAAGTGAATTTCAATGGAGACAACGCCAGATAACTATGGGGTTTGTATACCGCTTTAATCAACCACAGGAAGGAAACAAAAAAGGAAGAGGTGATGGTAACGGCGAAGATAACGGAGATGAAATAGAAGGATAGAAACCAGAAAACAAGACACAAAAAAAAGGAGCCAATAGGCTCCTTTTTTTATACTGTATTATTTAAGCCTCTCTCGCGGCTTTTTTATTATCGCGTCTTTCTTTCAATAGCTCTATA
>JANQUX010000329.1 GCA_030730545.1 Maribacter sp.
CCATCCAAAAGAAAGCAGATCCTAAGAACGAAAGAAAACTTTTTTTATCGCTAACAGCATCAAAATTACTTTCTAAATAAGTACTGATATGGTCTCCAAAAAAATGTGCTAATCCAACCGCGGTAAAGGCTAATGACAACATAATCATATAATCGTTTAAGGTGGGCACACGAGTAATTTTATCGGTAAACTCTGTCACCTTTAATTTCAAGGTTTCAATAGCAGAAGTATCCGCTTTTAGCCATTTGTCAATCTGTTTGGGTTTACCAACACCTAAAAGAACGAGAGCCATCCACACATTGGCAACTACGATATCGATCAATACCATACCACCATATTTTTCTGGATTGTACTGAAAAATTTCTAGCATAGCAGCTTGGTTGGTACCACCACCGATCCAACTACCCGCGATAGTAGATAAACCCCTCCAAATAGCATCAAAATCATTACCGCCAACGGTATCGGGAGAGAAAATGGAGACAATAAGAATAGCAATTGGTCCGCCAATAATGATACCTACGCTACCAGTTAAAAACATAATAATTGCTTTAGACCCTAAATTGGAAATTGCTTTTATATCTATGCTTAGCGTCATAAGAACAAGCGCTGCAGGCAGTAAATACCTACTTGCCATAAAGTATAAATTTGAAATTTCGTCAGAAACAATGCCTGTGCTGGTCAATATAGCTGGTAGCAAATAGCACATAAGTACTGCTGGCACTACGGAGTAAAACTTACTCCAGAATCCGGTTTTTAAACTTGATGTGTAAAAGATGAAACCAAGGCAAAGCGCCAATAGCCCGAAGACTACGGTATCGTTTGTAATTAAAGGTTGTGTAATAAGATCAGGCATAAATTATTGGTAAGTTGCGAATTTCAAATATAGTTAATTAACCAAGTTATTGGCTATATAATGGGCTACTCCGTCTGCAGTATTCTCTAATGTGATATAATTAGAAATCGCTTTTACTTCGTCTCTCGCATTGGCAACGGCAACGCCAAAACCAACATTTTCAAGCATTTCAATATCATTATAATTATCGCCAAATGCGATAATATCTTCAAGTGATTCATGATCTGCCATGAGTAATTTTATCGCCGAAAGTTTAGAAACCGATTTTGGAGCAATTTCAATAAGTGTATCATTAGAACGGTACAGATTTAGAACTTCTCCGAGTTTTTCTTGAAGAACTGGCATCAACATATCGGCACTTGTTTTAGTGCACATCAACATGATTTTGTGAGCACCTATGTTGCGCTTTTTCCAATTGTGTAATGTTTGCTTGGTGTCTTGAAATATTGGGGTAGATTTCGTGTATTTAGTTTCTTTTTCTACTCGTAAAGACGTTTTTGGCACATACCATTCATTATTAAAATATAATCCTAAATCAGCTTCTAGGTCAGCACACAGCTCGTAAATAGTTATTAAAATATCAATAGGAATAAATACCGAATTAAGTTCTTTATTGCCTGATAAAACCAACGCCCCATTGTAGCAAACAATGGGTTGATCAGTAATACCTAGGTCTTCTTGTATATACCACATGGCACTAGGCATTCTCGCAGAAACAAGTATGATTTTAGTCTCACTTTTTATTTTATCAATTTGTTCGATTACATTTTTAGAAACATCACTTTTAGTAGAAAGTAAGGTGCCGTCTAAATCTGAACACAGAATTTTATACTTCATTTTAGATATTTAACCAGTAGGTGAGTTTTAAATTTATAGAACGATATTTAGGTTCGAATGAGTTGACAAAGTAATTATCGTTATAAACAATGAATAAATCGGACAAAGGAGCAAATCGCCATTGAAGTCTTGAGTTGAAACCTAAATTATCTCTTTGATTACTATATTGTACTAGTGTTGACCAGAAAATAGATTTACTAAAGGTAACGTCAATTTTAGGACTAATAAGCCAAATATCGGTACTAGAATAGGGTTCTGGTAGCGATATCTTATCATAGTTCATTGCAAGAGATAAAAACACCTTTGGCTGAAATCTTAAAGACATTTCTGCACTAAGAGAGAACCTGTCACCATTATAAAAGCTACCTATGGTAGGTTCAACAGAATAGGCAAATCTTTTTCTACTATCTGATTGATATTCTAATGAAACAAAATTATAATGGTAGCCTACTTCATTTGGTAATGGTATGGCATCATCTAAATTAGTAGGATCAAACTCGTCAAACAGATAGGTGTAAGAATGTGTATAGGATACATTGATTTCTGATTGGTCGTTGAATTTCGATTCCCAAGCACCCATTAAATCATAATCTGTATGAAGAAAATCATTCTCGGGGCTCCAGGTCATCACAGGGAAAAACTGAAAACTATGACTTTGAAGGGCGCTATCTTCTGGCCAAAATACCCGCTCGATCATAGTTGCCGATTTAAAAATATCTGTTCTACGAATAAAGCCTAGGTCAGACCTAAAATCTTCACCTATGTAAACCATATCTTCAAAAAAGTTCCAGTTTCTTGAGTTATACTGCATGAATGCACCCGATGAAAGATTTGATTTCCCGGCATTGTGGGCAAAAGATTTATGTAAATAGAATTTACCGTTCCATACATTATTGTCTGAAATAAGGTTGTAGTCTATACCTGCAACTCTATTATAGCGGTCATCGGGATCTTGAAATTCATAATCTTCAAAAGTTTGCCTATTGATAAAGAACATGCCAATGTTAGATCGCCCGAATACATTTTGTTGCAGCGCTAACATGGTGTTATTGTTAGACGCTATATTTTGGTCTAGGTCCTCCTTTGTCTGCAGGTTTAGAAAGCCTAATCTAAGCCCTTGAGTTACTTTACCACTTAAACGAACCCCACCAATAATTTTATTCTCAATAGCATTATCTGCAGTATCTTTGGCAATACCTATACGTCTAGAGAAAAACGGATTAGCATCTCTACCACCCCCGAAACTGCCGAATAGATCACTATTATCTATAAAAAATTGCCTTTTCTCGGGTAGCGAAACTTCAAAACGGGTTAAGTTGGTTACCTGGTCATCAACCTCTACTTGAGAGAAATCTGGGTTTATCGTTACATCCAAATTCATACTATTACCAATGGCGATTTTGGCATCGCCACCGACATTAAATTTGGTATTGCCCTCATTTAGTTCAAAGTCTTTTTGGGAGCCTAGATTTACATAGGGAATAATTGCTAGGGGAGTACGATATTTACCTAAAGGTTTCTCAAAAATCATATCGCCCATAAAGGTGAGTCCGTATATATTCTGATTTTGTGGAATATTCATCCACGTACTATTTTCGTTAGATTGGGTATCAAATCTATAGCTATTGAAACGCCATTTGGTTTCACCTTCTTTAAATTTAAATGCAGTTAATGGGATAACCATTTCAGATGTATAGTATCCGTCATAAATTTTAGAATCTCCGCGCCACTTTACATCCCATGAAATGGTAAAACCGTTTAGATTAAGTCCGCCACCAGAAACTAGACCTTCACGACGAACGCCATAAGGGTTGATACCAAAGAGAAATGCAT
The DNA here is from genome assembly GCA_030730545.1 of Maribacter sp. Classification (GTDB taxonomy): domain Bacteria; phylum Bacteroidota; class Bacteroidia; order Flavobacteriales; family Flavobacteriaceae; genus Maribacter. The sequence goes on from JANQUX010000329.1 coordinate 3,524, forward strand.
TGTTACCATCATTGAAAGTGTCGAAAAGTAAGGTAATATTATCACTGTTACCAGCTCTAAAATCTCGTTTTAAAGATTGAATGGAATAATCGTTACCGGCAGTATATATGGTAATACCTACATAGAGGTTGTCATTATCATATAGCATTTTAATTTCGGTTTGTTTTTTCGATTGAACCGTGTCTAAGGGGAAGTATTGCCAAAACTGATCTGCCTGTTCAGCAGTTTCCCAGCCAGGTTCATCTAGAATTCCGTCAGGCGTAATTTTTGAATTTGTCTGTTTTACAACGAACGATTTATTCGAAGACTGTGCATGTAAAGAAAAGCATAAAAGTATAAGTACGAGGGTACCTAAATATTTGGTCATTTTGGTCATAGTTTGGTAGATGACCAAATTTAAGATTTTGTTTTGTTAAATAATTGCCAAACTCACTTAGGTTTATTTGATTTGGGTTCTCTTTTGGCTTCTTTTAATGCTTTCATTAAGATCCACTCAATTTGCCCATTGGTACTACGAAACTCGTCTGCAGCCCATTTTTCAATAGCCTGCAGCATTTCTTCGTTAACACGTAGTGCAAAAGGTTTTTTCTTACTCATTTGTAATTTTGAAATACCGTTCTATTACCATTCTTGCATCATTTTCTTTTTGAGTGCCAATTAGTAATTTATCACCGTTTTTTAATACAAGTTGTATGCCTTTGTTACCTTTTATATTTAAAGCCTTATTCTTTCCTGATAGACCGCGGTAACCC
>JANQUX010000330.1 GCA_030730545.1 Maribacter sp.
CATAACTAATATCAAAAGCCCCATCAGTTAACTTAGAAATACCTATTCCTCTTTTTATCAAATTGAATAATTCTGCATCTACTTTTACCGGCTTCAAACCTGCATTTCTATTAATTTCTGAAGTCTGCGAGTTAGGATCCCAAGAAGAAATCAGCTTTTCTATTCTTGTTATTTCACTGATAGCCATATCTATATAGACATCGCCTTCAACAGGATCTTTAGCCACTACCGTAATATCAAAACGGCTACCCATTAATTTTATGGTGCGCTTATAAGGCTCTTGAGCATACAGTATACCAACAGCACAGAATGATACTATGAAAAATAATTTCTTCAACCTATTTTCTAAATGAATTCAATTCTTTGATATATTCTTTCGGTGTCAATTTCTTGTAACTGGTTTCACCATAAACCTCACCTTTGGCGTTCATAACAACCACAAAGGGGAAAATTCCTTGTCTATTATACGTTTCTGCTAATGCCTTATTCTTGTTCAATTGCTCTTCTGGTAATGCATTGTTCTTTCTACGAGGAAAATCAGCTTGTAACATTACATAGTGCTCTTTTGCATAGGCTTTAAATTCATCTGTTGACCAAACTTCTCTATCTAGCTTTATACAAGGTGCACACCAATCTGAACCTTGAAATACAAGTATAATAGGTAAATCGTTAGCTTTAGCAAGCTTTTTTGCTGTTGTAAAATCTGTATTCCAGTCTTGAGCTGTTATTGAACTCACACTTGCTACTGCAAATAACAGTAACACTATATATTTTTTCATATCTATTTATTTAACGGACTCATACTAAGTCAATTATTATACCAATACCTTTTTTTGAAAGCAAATATTTTTAACCTACTCCCCTATCAGGCTAAACGCACCTTTTGTTAAAAATTGCGCATCTTGCTTAAAAGTCGATGAATTACTAATCGAAGTCCTATTTTTATAACTCCCTAAGGTCTTGACAGGTGCTTGTTTAAAATAATACGTATCGCCTTTTTTCTCTTCTAAAAGCAGTACAAACGATTCGTTTTCAACCACTGCAATAGCATCAGACGGCAGCGACATTTGTTTTGATGTTTCTGTAATAATATTCGCCTCTACGAACATACCAGTTAGAAAGTTAGCTTCGTCTTCATTTTCTATATGTGCATGAACCTTTATCGTTCTATTTTCACCTATTGAGGTACCTACCAAATGGACTTCTGCCTTGTACACCTCTTTTGAAGCTTCTGGTATTCTAAACTCTACCACCTGATCTTTTTTTACTTTCATAATATCTTTTTCAAATACCGAAAGTTCTAAGTGAATGTGGTCATTATTAATAATCTCCATGATAGAAGTTGCGGGAGAAACATAGGTACCCTTAGAAACGTTTACACTTGTAATACTACCTTCAATTGGTGCATAAATTGAGGCTACCGAACTTATATTTCCTTTTTCTACTTGTTCTGGTGATATATTCAACATACCTAGTTGCTTTCGTAGTCCGTTGTACTTTGCTACTCCTGTTTTATAATCACTCTCTGCTTTTAAAAAGCTTTTTTGAGATGTTATATTTTCGGTTACCATGGTTTGCTGACGTTCGTACTCTGACTTCAAATAACCCAACTGCCCGTTGACCTCCATGTATTGTTGTTGTAAGGATACAAACTCCGGATTTTCAATAGTGACCAACAACTGACCTTTACGCACTTTATCTCCAATTAACAAAGGTGTAGTTTTAATATAACCGCCCATTGTAGCACTTACCACCGCTCTATTTTCTGGTGGCACATCTATCATACCAGAGGTTGTTACCATTACCGGAAAATCACTTTCAGTCATACTAGCAATCTCCATTTTATTTTGGTCGAATTGTGCTTGCGTAATTTGAATTCGGTCATCTGTTTGTGCTTCAGATGTGCCATTATCGCTTGATTTACTTGCCTTGTCTCCACAACTTGAAATTATGCCGAGAATGAAAATGGTTACTATTTTGTATATATATTTTTGCATGATGCCCTATTTATAATGTTAAGAAATTAATGTCTGTAACGGTTTGATTATACTCTTTCAGCTTATCTAGATAGCCCAATTTTATATCATAAGCACTTTCTAAACTCTGTATATATTGATAGAAATCAATTTCACCATTTCTAAAACTGATGTTTGCGGTCTTCAATATTTCATCGGATAGCTCAGCGCCTTCGTTCTCATAATAATTCAATGAGTTTTGAATCTGCACAATTTGTTGCCTTAAGACTTCGTGCTTCGATTTAATTTGGATTTTAAATGCGATGGACTCAGTTACCGCTCTTTCTCTCGCAATTTTTGATGCCTTGATTCTAGAAGCGTTACCACTAAATAAAAGCGGAATTTTGAGTCCTAATTGATAGCCTATGAGATTATCGTTTAATTCTGAGTTTGTTCCTTGAAAATAAGCTAGACTAATATCTGGCAGTAGTTGCTGCTTTTCTAGTTTACGCTCTGCAGCCATTAATTGCATGTTATTCTCATAATACACGGACTCAGGAGAAGCATCTACATTTATGTCTTGAACTTCAATTTTCAAGTTCATTTCTTCAGAAATATCCAAACTATCTTTTGCCTGAATTAATTGCAACAAATTGGCATACGACGCGGCAACATGTTGAATAGCTTGTTGATAGTCTAAATTGATTTTTCGTTGCTTAGAAGCTGCGGTTATTTTCTCTAAATAATTAGTTTCCCCCAGTTCAAACCTTCTCGCTGCTACCTTTGAAAAATTGGCATACAAACTATCTAGCCTTTTATAGACTCTAACTTTTTCTCTTGCAATTTGATAGTCGTAATAACCTCTCGTAACATCACTAGTTATTGCCTTACGCTGAATATCATATTCACTTTGCACCAAACTAGTCTTTACCTTATTAACCTTCTTTTCAGAAAAATAAGCAGTCGGAAAACGAAAATCTTGCTGAACCCCAAATACCTTTAATGGCACATTGTTGATGGCTAGATTATTTTCATCGTACTCATAATACACATGTGTTTTATTGAACATAAATGCACTATTGATCAATGCTTCAGATTCATCAACCTTTAGTCTACCTGCTTTTAAACCCATGTTATTTTCGATAGCCAAGGGAATTAATTCATCGAGATTTTGCCCTTCCGGTTCTTGTGCAGACACTCCAAAAGATACGAGAAGTGCTATAAGCGCCATTCCATTTTGCAAAGTGGTTTTTGGTATTGGCTTTCTTAAATTTTCATGTTTATCGAAAATGGAATACAACACTGGTAGTACTACCAAAGTTAATATGGTTGCCGTAAACAAACCACCTATAACCACTGTGGCCAAAGGTCGTTGTACTTCTGCCCCTGCATTGGTAGATATTGCCATGGGCAAGAAACCAAGTGCTGCAGCAGATGCTGTTAACAATACTGCTCGTAAACGGTCTTTTGTACCTTGTTTTATTAAATCGTCTAAACTATCAAAAGAATACTTTTTCAACTCTTTAAAATGCTCTATTAAAACAATTCCGTTTAATACTGCAATACCGAACAATGCTATGAAACCTACCCCCGCAGAAATACTAAACGGTAAACCTCTCATCCATAACAGCAATACACCACCAACTGCTGCCAGCGGAATTGCAGAATATATCATAAGAGCTTCTTTTACCGACTTAAATGCGAAGTATAGCAATACAAAAATGAGTACAAGTGCTATAGGTACCGCTACTAATAACCGGTCGCGGGCACTTTGTAAGTTTTCAAATTGACCGCCATATGTAATGGTATACCCTGCCGGTAATTTTACATTTTCATTTATCAGTTTTTGAACATCATCTACTACAGATTGTAAATCGCGATTACGGACATTTACGCCCACTACCGTTCGTCTCTTGGTATCATCTCTAGATAATTTTGCAGCGCCTTTTTTGTATGTTATTTCAGCCAGCTCGCTCAACGGGATCTTTCCTCCATCGGGCAAATCAACATATAGGTTTTTAAGGTCATCAATATCTTGTCGTTTTGCTTTATCTAACCGTACGACTAAATCGAACCGCTTTTCTCCTTCAAAAACATTACCGGCAGTTTTACCGGCAAATCCCATAGAGACCATATCGTTCAGCTCTTGAATATTTAAACCGAAGCGTGCAATTTTTGCGCGGTCATAATCAACACTCATTTCGGGTAATCCTGCTATTTTCTCTACACTAATATCTGCAGCTCCTTCAACATCTTTAATTAATACACCAAATTCATTTCCTTTTATAGCTAGTATATCTAA
>JANQUX010000331.1 GCA_030730545.1 Maribacter sp.
CCATTAGTTGATCAAACACTTTCAAATAAAGAAATTGCTATTAGTTATGCCGCTTTTGGCACCATGAAAGAATATTACTATTCTGATACCGAAATGTTCAGAAATTTCATGGTAGAATTAGGTCTAGACCCAGATAATACTTCTATAGATCCGAATACCCCAGAAGGTATTGGCAACCTAGCTGCAAAGGCAACCATTGAAGCTAGAAAAAATGATGGTAGCAATCAGTACGGTACTGTTGATGGCTCTGATGGAGAGCCTTATTTTGATTACACCAATTACAGTCCCATAAATTCTGCTGATGAAAGTACCGATATCAATCGTTGGCAACCTAAATATTTTTCTGATGGTAATGGCGGGCAATATGCCCCGGGTTGTCTTACGCCCTACTGGCAAAAAGTAACACCTATTACGATGACATCTGCTGATCAGTTTAGACCAGGACCACCACCAATGTATGGTTCTGAGCAATTGAAAAAGGAGGTACAAGAGGTGGTTGAGCTGCAAGCCAACCTTTCTGACGAAGATAAAGCTTTGGTCGAATTTATGCGAGACGGACCACAGTCTGTTCAACAAGCGGGACACTGGTTGAAATTTGCGCAAGATGTTTCTCGCCGTGATAACCATACTTTAGACCAAGATGTAAAAATGTATTTCCTAACCGAAATTACAGCTATGGATGCCTTCATAGCTTCCTGGGATTCTAAAATGTTCTATGATTACGCTAGACCATATGCCTTGGTTCATGAATATTACAAAGACAAAACGATTAAAGCTTGGGGCGGACCCGGAGTTGGAATTATAGAAATGAAAGGACAAGATTGGAGACCTTATTCTCCAGATATCTTTTTATGTCCGCCATTTCCTAGTTACACTTCTGGGCATAGCACCATAAGCGGTGGCTGTGCAGAAGTGCTGCGTTTGTTTACGGGCGATGATTACTTTGGTGAATCGGTAGAATTAATACCTGGAGCACTAACCGAAAATGATACTGCTTTTTTTGGTAAACCTGTTACGGTCACCTTCCCAACGTTTACCGAATCGGCAAATATGGCTGGCATGTCTAGAGTAATGGGCGGTTACCACATTCAAGCCGATAATATTGCAGGCTTAGAATTAGGCAGAGATGTGGCTAAACAAGCATGGACATTTTATAATGACCATTTAGGGAACTAAAATCTATTAACTTTTTTAATCATCATTTAAACAAATAATCCCAAGGCATATGCCTTGGGATTATTCTTGTTTACAGATTAGGTTAGTATCTATATTTTAAAAGTAATTACCGGTATTTGAGAATGGTTTACGACATCTTCGCCAATACTGCCATTAAACATATGCGAAATACCTTTTCGACCGTGTGTTGGCATTGCTATAGCATCTGCTAGGATGGTTTTACCATAATTGATAATACCCTGCTCTACACTATAGTCATTATAAATTTCAACTTGTTGTGCAGAATTGGCCTTGGTCAAAAATTTGTTTATTTTTTGATAGGCATCTCTGTTACTCATAAATTCATCGTTTGGCGTGTTAATAAAAACAACCTCCATGTTAGCACCTAGCATTTCTGCAAACTCTTTAGCTTTTTGAAAAGCCGGTAAATTATCATCGTTAAAATCGCATGCGAATACAAAACGATCTAAACTTAAATTAGTTACCTCTCCCTTTATTACCAATACAGGTATGGTCGCGTTACGAACTACTTTTTCTGCATTAGAACCAATTAACATTTCTTCAAATCCGCTAGAGCCGTTAGAACCCATTACTATTAAATCTGCATCATGTTCTTTTGCAATAGTATTCAGCTCACTATATACTTTATAGTGCTTAATTACAGGGGTTACGGTAACGCCTTCTAAATATGGCTTTTCTAAAAACTCTTTTAAATTCTTTTCTGCCAATTTCACCATGAAAACTGTTTGCTCGATGTACATACCATCTGTGGAAGTAATTATTGCCTGATTCAGTTCTAGCATATGAACTACCAATAGTTCAACTTTATGTTTTTTAGCCAAATCTGCAGCTGCCTTAAGTGCTTGTTCTGACTGATTTGAAAAATCTGTAAGTACGATTATTTTTTTCATGGTAATTTTATTTAGCAATTATTAAGATTAGGAACTTCTATTTTTAAAATTAAACGGTCATTGAAAAAATCTTGGTGTCTGGTGCCTTTTTCTGCAAAGGCAAATCAAAAGCCATACATACATTTCTAACATACGGTCTACCCTTTTCTGTAATTTGCAGACTGCCTTCGGCAATGGTCACTAAACCATCTTCTTCCATTTCTTTTAACCTATTTAGAATACTATCTATTTGTGGTAGATGTAACTTAAATTCGCTCCAAGTTGTTTTAAACTGGTACATTAAATTTAAGATATGTCTTCTTATAATTTGGTCTTCTTCTGTTAAAATATGACCTCTGTATAGCAGAATTATATCATTTTCTACAAGACTTTGATACTCTTCTACATTTTTTACATTCTGTGCAAAACCGTACCAACTATCACTAATACTCGATGCCCCTAAACCAATCATTAAGTTGGTGTTAGAGCTGGTATAGCCCATGAAATTTCTATGAAGTTTTCCATTCTCCATTGCCAGAAACAATCCGTCGCTCTCTAGTGCAAAGTGATCCATTCCTATTTCATGATAACCATATTCTAATAACAATTCTTTACCAACTTCATACTGCGTTCTCTTTTCATCGCCTGCAGGTAAATCTGCATCATTATAACCTCGTTGACCAGTACCTGCCAGCCACGGCACATGTGCATAACTGTAAAAAGCAATACGGTCTGGTTTTAATTCTTTGGTCTTTTCTATCGTATTAATTACGTGTTCTAGCTTTTGATGTGGTAGACCGAATATGATATCGTGACTTACAGATGTATACCCTATTTCACGAGCCCACTCTGTTACATTTTTTACATTTTCAAAAGGTTGAATTCTATTGATTGCCTTTTGTACCGTTTCATTATAATCTTGCACACCATAGCTTACTCTTCTAAAGCCAACATTGTACAATGCTTGTAAATGTTCTTTAGTTGTATTATTCGGGTGCCCTTCAAAACTAAACTCTGCATTAGTTGCCTTATCGGCTATTCGTAGAATACCATCTATTAAATACTTCAAGTTTTCTGGAGTAAAAAATGTAGGCGTACCACCACCTAAGTGTAATTCTTTTATAATCGGTTTTTCGTCGAACAGTGCACTATATAATTGCCATTCTTTTAAAACTGCTTTTATATAGGGCATCTCTAGATCGTGTCGTTTTGTAATACGCTTATGACATCCGCAGAACGTACACATATTCTCGCAAAATGGTAAATGTATATATAGACTTATACCTGATACAGAATTACTAGCATGAAAACTCTTTTTTACCGACGCTTCCCACTTTTTGCCAGAGAAGGTATTAATATCCCAAAAAGGAACGGTGGGGTAACTAGTATATCTAGGTCCTGGTACATTATACTTTTGAACAAGCGAACACATAAACTTCTTATTTAACCACAAACTTACATGTCTAAGTCAGCATATCATATGATTTTTATCAGGTTTCGGCACATCAAAAGAAATAACTCGCCCTTAAATTTTAGCACGTATAATTGTTCTATGTAACCTATGTTACCTAAAAAATTATTCAGATCCAATAATTTTGATTAAAATTCATACGTATGTCACTAAAAGGTTCCAAATTGTACAGTATTATATTTTTGAAATGCCCTAGATGTCATAAAGGAGAATTCTTTGAAGCGAATCCTTATAAATTAAGTAACTTCAATAAGGTTAAAGAACGTTGCCCAAAGTGCGATTTAAAATATAGTATTGAGCCAAGTTTTTATACGGGATCTATGTACGTTTCATACGCTGTAGGTGTTGCTGTAGCAGTTGCTGCGTATGTATTAACATTATTATTCGGACTTCAACTCTCGATTAGCACTTTGTTTATGGTAATCGTTGCATCGCTGGTTTTAACAATGCCATGGATTGCAGCCGTATCTAAATCTATTTGGGCGAATATGTTTTTCAAATTTGATAAAGAAATAGCACGAAAAATTAATTAATTTTGATTCAAGACCTAAAGGAAGAATACAGAGATATCTTTGAAGAAGAGCTCATCAATGAAATTGTTCAGGTAGGTACTTTTAAAGAAGTACCGGAAGGCTATAAATTAATGGATATCGGAGATTTTATACGAGGTATGCCTTTATTAATTTCTGGGG
>JANQUX010000332.1 GCA_030730545.1 Maribacter sp.
CAACAGAACTTATGCCTAATAGGGGAGTTTTCATGTCATGAGCCAAACGATAAGACAAATGTTTTAGCTGATCATTCTTTATATGTAACTCTTCATTGATAATTTTTTGTTGAATATTCTGCCTTCTAAGTTCTAGTTGAGCCATTACTTGATCGGCAAGGTCTTTTAACGAAGCCCTTTGTCTTTCGGTAAATTCATTTCGGGGTTTGGTATCTATCACACATAATGTACCTATAGATTCACCATCTTTGGTATTCAAAGGGGCGCCGGCATAAAACTGCACTGATGGACCTCCGGTTACTAAAGGGTTGTCAAAAAAACGATCATCTTTATTGGCATCGTGAACAACGAATAATGAGTCTGGTGTGTTTATGGCGTGAGCGCAAAATGCTAAATCTCTCGGAGTTTCTGTAGCATCTATACCATGATGCGATTTAAACCATTGTCTACCTTCATCTACTAAAGAAACTAATGCCATTGGCGTATCGCAAATATCTGCTGCAATACGGGTTATGGCATCGTATTCTTTTTCTTCTAAGGTGTCAAGAACGTTAAAGCTTTTTAAAGCTTCTAGACGTTGTTTTTCATTTAAAGGTATTTCTGGTTTAACCATATAGAATCGATAACTAAAATATTATTGGTAAGTTATTTCTTACATATAAAACGTTTAGATTATCGGATTGGTTATATCCTCCAATTTTCAATTGTATCAATTTATTTTCTATAAATCGATATAATTATATAGGTGTTTTATATGTTGAATTTATTCTTCCGTTTTAGTTTCTTCAGAATCTTCAACCTCTTCGTCTTCTTTATTCAGGTTGTTTTTTAAGATGTTCAATTTTTTCAATTTAGCTTTCCATGCTGCTAAAGATTCTTTATGTTGGTTGACTCTTTTTATAACATCTTGCACCAAAGGGTTACTTTCAGATGCGTTTGAGAAAAACTGTAAATTGTTTTCTAATTGTCTTATTTCATCTTTGCTTTCATCTATCTTTTTTCTGATAAATGCACGCTCATTCTGTATTGCACGTTCTTGATTATCATTGTTACTAAGCTGTTGAATCTTGTTGCCGTATTTCAATAATTCAGACTCTTGCTTACTTACACCACTTTTTTGGTAAAGGGCATCAAGGATTTTATCAAATCTTGAATTGATGTTTTTCTTTTTAAACGGAACTCTACCATATGTTTTCCATTCTTCTGAAAACTTCTTTATTGCAGATAGATCTTTCGTTTTATCGCCACTTAATTCAAAGGCTTTAAGACGATCAATACATTCTTCTTTCTGTTTAAAATTGGCTTCCTCTTCTTTAAAGGCATCATTTTTAAGAGCGTTTAACTTGTCGAAATAGTGATTACAAGCGGTTTTGAACTCTTTCCATAATTTGTCTGAGTATTTTCTTGGAACATGCCCTATTTTTTTCCATTGCCCTTGAATGCGTTTCATTTCTGCCGTGGTAGCATCCCAATCATCGCTATCTTTTATGGTATTCGCAATTTCTAAAAGCGCCCTCTTTTTGTCTAAATTTTCTTGTTGGTCTTTTTTGAGGTTTTTGTAGAACGCATTTTTATTCTGATTGAATGCGCGAACGGCTCCTTTAAAACTATTCCAAGTTTTAGAATTTAATTTCTGAGGTACCTGACCAGCTTTGAAAAAAGCTTCCCTTAATTCTTCTAATTTTTTAATCTGCTGCTGTAACGTTCCATGATTACTTGAAACATTTGCACTTAGTTCATTAATTTCGGCAATAATTGCCTGTTTGCGTGCTAAGTTTTCTTCTTTTATCTGGTCAAGATTCTTAAAGTAATCTTGTCTTCTTTCATGGATTATTTTGGTTGCAGCACTAAAACTATCCCAAATAGCTTCTCTATGATCTTTACCTACAGGGCCCAAATCTTCTTTCCAGATTTTATGTAATACCTGTAATTCTCTAAAAGCTCTATTTAAATCGGGCTCTTTCGAAAGCTCTTCAGCTCTTGCCACAATTTTAGTTTTTTCTTCTAGATTATGCTTAAAATCTAAATCTCTTAAGTCTCTATTGATATTTAAGAAGTCGTAGAATATTTCTATGTGATGGTGATAGGTCTTCCAAACATCAGTGTAATCTGCTCTTGGTATAGCACCTGCATGGCGCCATTTCGCCTGTATATCCTTAAAGTTATTGTAAGTCGTATTTATATCTTCCTCAACATTTACAAGAGATTTCAACTGCTCAATTAGGTCTAATCTATAGGCAAGATTCTCTTTGTGACTTTTTTCTAAGCTTTTGTAATGTTGATTGCGTTTATCTCTGTAGTCTGTATATACTTCGTTAAACTGTTTTTTGTCAACTGAATTATATCTGAAATCAATTTCATTACCGCCGTTAGAAATGAATTCTTCTTTCTTTTCTTCTAGAAGTTCATCAAATTTTTGGTTGAACTCATCCTTAATACTATCAACATGCTTTCTAATGGACTGAACTTTTTCATTATTTACCAAACGCTGTAATTCACCCACCAAATTTTCCATGCTCATTTCATGGTAATCAGGCATTGGTATTTCATGCCTTTTTTCAGTATCGGTATCTTCAGCATCTTCAGCATTAGAATCGTCAATTTCATCCATAACATCGGCTTCTACTGATTCTTCATTAGATTTAGTTGATGCTTCGACTTCTAACACTGTCGATTCTTCAACAGAATCAACTGTTTCTGGCACTGCGTTTTCAGCAGATTCTGTTACAGTTTTTTCATCTATTGAATTCTCTGTTAATTGTTGTTCTTTATCCTCAGACATAATCCTAAATTATATGTTTACAAGATAGTGACAACCCTACGATTGGCAAAGAATTGATTGTTCTTTTTAGCTAAACGTAATTGAGTACTTTTTAAAGGAAATAAAGAATTTGAAATGGATTACTAAAAGTGAAGTTTAAGAACAGGAGGTTACTGGTTCCAGATTTCCCATGATTTTTCGGCTTGAAACTCTAGCATTCTATGTCCGTTACAAATCGATGCACCATTAGCTTTACCTGCAGATAAAAACGCGGTTTCTTCTGGATTATATATGAGATCAAAAAGTAGATGTGCTTCACTAATTTTCGAATACGGAATAGCAGGTTTCTCTTCTATTTTAGGGAAAGTACCTACCGGAGAACAATTAATAATCAGGGTATGTTCAGCTATGATATCATCGGTCAGTTCATTATAGGTATACCCATCATTTTTACCACTTCTAGAAACAAACGAAAATGTCACACCTAGTTCTTCAAGTATAAATGCCACAGCTTTTGATGCCCCGCCGGTACCTAAAATCAGTGCTTTTTTATGATGTTTTTTTAAATGGGGTTCAAGTGATTTCTGAAATCCGTAGGCATCAGTATTGAAGCCAATTAAACCATTCTTACTAAATTTTATGGTATTTACCGCACCTATCTTTTTGGCTGCAATATCGATATCGTCTAAAAATGCCATTACTTCTTCTTTATACGGTATGGTAATATTCAGACCTTGTACATTTTTAGTGTTTTTGAAGATGGTTGGAAATTCGGAAATAGCTTGTAAATCGAAGTTTTGATACGAGCAATTATCCAATCCCATATCTTCGAACTTCTTTTTAAAATATCCTCTTGAAAATGAATAAGAAATATCTTTACCTATTAAGCCGTAGTTAGCTTTCTGTCTTTCTGTTTTTTCCATACCAATCTAAAAGTAGTAAAATACTAATACCAAATATAATAAAGAAGATAGCCATCCAGTTTTCTACGGTGGTCATATCGGGTAGAAATCGTTCGTAGTTCATTATTATACCTTTTCCGTTAGAATCTAAAATACTTTCACCATCTATTCCCATTTTGAAAATAGTTTTTTTCCATGGCCAAACAACTCCTAGTGATCCTGTTATAAATCCCAATATGGTTGCCGTAGTAACATGTTTGTAGTGTTTTAATACGAAGGTCAATACATGTGAAAGAGTAACTAGACCTGTTGCCGATCCTAATGTGAATACGGCTAAGATTTTAAGTGTGTGTAATCTTTCGGTATTAGAAGTGAAACTAAAATCACCTATTAGTAATTCTGAGAAGGTATCATATAATGCGTTTACAGAATCTACTAGTAGCAGCACATAATTACCTAAAAGTATTAATATAAAGGAACCAGAAAGTCCGGGTAATGTCATGCCCGACACACTGATCATACCACATAAAAAGATGAATAATAAGTTA
>JANQUX010000333.1 GCA_030730545.1 Maribacter sp.
CCATTTTTTTTGCTTGCTGGTGGGTCTAAAGGTGATGTAGAAAGATTAAAAGTTTAAAATGGTACTTATAGTTTTACTATTAATGGCCAATTAAGTTTTCAATTAGAAGGTTTGGCAACCTTTGAAAATAGTATTGAAGAAGATAAATTCGGTAATTCGATGAACAGATTGTTATTGAATTTTACTTCTGGGGATAATGTTAAGATGCAAAATTTAGAATTTATTATAGCTTCTAAAACAAAAAAGCATCAGGGTGTGCCGGTAGGTGTACATAAAATAAAAAATTTAGACCGTTTACTGAATAAGTTTAGCGGTGTGTATGGTTTTGCAGATTTAGGTAGTATTAGCGAATTACCTTTCTTTATAAAATCTGGTGATATAATTATCACCGAATATTATTCTGACCATGTCGATGGTAGGTTAGAAGTACAATTAGAAAATGCAAATGGAGAATCTTTGAATGTTAAAGGTTCTTTTAATGCTGATATAAAAGTTTAAAATTTAGTACGGTTCTTTATAGGGTAGTTTATATTATCTTATATCTAATGTTTGAGCGCCAAAATAGTATAACTACGATTCGTCGTAGATTACATTCTAAGAAAAGGTTTCGGGGGAACTACCTTTATTAGACTTGGTGGGCATTTTTCATAATAGAAGCATTAGTGGGGCCGTACATTTTTTATTTCAAGTGATAATTTAAATGCCAATTTTTCATCTTCAGTGGCAATTTCAAAAGGAGTAATAATATTCCTGTATTCTTTAACTTAGAGTCTTCTATTGTTACTTTTTTTCTAATATTTTAGAAGTAATATTTGAAATCCTTGGAGTATAATTTTAAAAAAATCATATTCGCTTCATTAAGTCCAGGGACTTCCGTAAGAAATATAAGTAATGATGGCTAATGCTAAATAATGACTAGCAGATAAAAATTCTTAATTTGAAGTTTTCGGAATATAATTCAATGAAGAGAATAAAAAAGACCCCTAAATAGAGATTTTTTTTAAATACGGCAAAGCCGAGGTTAAGTAAGGGGGTTCTTATTTATCTTTATTGATATATGGCTTTAATACAGTCGTAAATAACAACGCTGCCGCGTATATCATTAGTAAAGTGATGTAGTTTTCCATAGCTTAAGTATTAGAGTGTAAGTTATATACGTAGCAAAATCCTTTTTGGATTATGGAAATTTTATGGTATCGTTAAAAAAACTATGATACGTTAGTTTCAAAGCATTTTTAATATTAAACCATTTATAACTTAATCTCATTTGAAATAATTCAAATGAATTGGACTTTACCTTTTTATAGATATAAAAAGATAATTTTGAGGCCAGAAGTAAACCGGCATAGACGAGTAATGTGTGTAGGTATTGGGACATATACAAAAGAACGAATAAGTAAGTAAATTCTTACATATTAAAATGTATTTCATCGAAAAGGTGATAACTATTCGATGAAATACATTTTTGGTGCTGTTGTTATATGCTTAGTCTATAGATTGTATTAAAGAAAACTATCTACTTTTTGGTAGGCTTCAATTACAGCAAGCTCACCTTCTTTGCCATCTCTAGAATTACCATGCTCCATACCGAGTATTCCAGTAAAGCCTTGCTCATGTATCCATTTAAATACATTATGGTAGTTAATTTCACCAGTAGTTGGTTCTTTTCGGCCTGGGTTATCGCCTATTTGAATATATGCAATCTCTGACCAAGAAGCTTCCATATTCGGGATCAGATTCCCTTCTTGAATTTGTTGATGGTATATATCAAATAAAATTTTACAGGAAGGTGAATTAACCGCTCTGCAGATTTCAAATGCTTGAGGCGAATCGGTCAAAAATAATCCTGGGTGATTTCTGAAATTCAATGGCTCTAAAACCATGGTAATATTATGTGGTTCTAATAGGGCAGATGCTTGTCTAAGGCTCTCTACAACATTGGCAAATTGATAGCCCATTCGTAATTTTAGGTCTACATGACCTGGAACTACGGTCATCCATTTTGCATTTACGCGTTTGGCTACTTCAATTGAGCTTTTTATATCATTTAAAAACTCTTCTCTTTTAGTTAAATCTCCAGAGGCTAGATTCGGTGTTGTCCAATGAATTTCATGGGCAACAAAAACACCCATTTCAATACCCCGTTTTTTCATTGTCGCCGCCATTTGTTCTTGCTGTTCTATTGGGCGTTTACGCATCTCATTATCTTCAAAAGCGGTAAAACCTTGATCAGCCATATAGTTCAATTGATCAATAGGATCATGGCCAGCAAGGTTTTTGAACATACCTAAGTGCGGAGCATACTTTAAATTGTATGTATATGCTGCGGTAGAATTTGTTAGCGTATTGGCAAATGTTACACTACTCGCTACAGAAAGTGCGCCAGTACTTAAGGACGTTTTTTGAATAAAACTTCTTCTTTTCATATGTAGTGTTTTAAAATGAAAATAGCCAAGAGCGATAAATTATCATGCCCTTGGCTATTAGATTATGCTCTTATTGGGTTATAAGGACCATGCCTTGCCACCTGTAAGCTCTTGTAGATCTCCACATGGTACATATTCCCCAGGTACAGGCAAATAAGCTAAAACTTCTTCACCAACATATTCAGAGGCTTTATAGCCCCAAATAGTCATACCTCTTAAATTGTTCGCAAAAGCAAATCTAGAGACCTCGTCATCTAACTCTGCAGTTTGGCCTTCAGCAATAGCTTCTGTGTAGCTATTTATAGATTTAGACATTTCTGTTTGTTGATCTTTGGTATATTTTAAAGAACTTGCTAAAACTGGTTCTAAATCTTCAACAGTTAAGTCTTCTGCTTTTTCTTTACCAGAATCGGCTAAGGCTTTATTTATAAATTTATTCATAGACATTTTAAGGAAATCTTGTTGTTCTGTTTCCATTACGTCTTTGGCAAATTTGTCTATAAAAATGTCAACTTGTACTTCTGTGGCAGAAGGTGTATCAGTTTTTGGTAAAATAATATCTACCAATTTAGAAAGTACCGACCCTTCGTTTTGAGCTAAAAATTCAGGTGTCCAAGTAATTGCTGGCTCACTTTTACAACTTTGTACTATTGATAATAAAGTTGGGGTGGCCACCATATATCCAAGTGACATACCCATATTTTTTAATACGCGTCTTCTATCCATTATATGTTTCCTTTTTTAAGTTCATTAACTGCGTGATTTGCAGCTCTGGCCGTAAAGGCCATATATGTTAGTGATGGGTTTACACAACTAGCAGAGGTCATAAACGATCCATCTGTTACATAAACATTTCGTACATCGTGCAATTGGTTGTTCCCGTTTAAAACAGATGTTTTTCTGTCTCTTCCCATACGGGCAGTACCCATTTCATGAATTCCTAAACCTAAGGCACTTTCGTTATCGTACCCTTTTACTTCTTTTAATCCTGCTTTTTCAAGCATATCAACAGCCGATTCTAAAATGTCTTTACGCATTTTAAGTTCGTTCTCTTGTAGCTCAGCATCGAAAGTAACTGTTGGAAGACCCCAATCATCTAATTTGTCGTAGTCTAAGGTAAATCTGTTGTTTTCGTATGGTAAAACTTCACCGAAGCCCATCATACCGAACGTCCATCCGCCTGGTTTTAAAATTGTTTCCTTTAATTCTTTACCATGAGAAAGTTCTGCGATAGAATCTTCCCAATTACCTCTAGAGGCACCACCTTGGTATCCGAATCCTCTCTTATATTCTCTATCAGTATCTCCACCTAAGTTTCTAAATCTAGGAATATAGATTCCATTAGGCTTTCTTCCTTTATAATATTTATCATCGAATCCGTCAAATTTACCAGAAGCTCCAACTTGAAGTTGGTGGTCCATTATGTTACGGCCTAGTTGGTCAGATTCATTACCCATACCGTTAGGGAAAGTTTCTGATTTCGATTGCATTAAAATTGAAGTAGATGCAATTGCAGAAGCACATAAGAAAATAACCTTCGCCTTAAATTCAAAAGTTTCTTTAGTATTCGCATCGATCACTTTTACGCCTGTAGCTTTCTTTGTCTTTGGGTCATACATAACCTCATGTACAATCGAATCTGGTCTAAGGGTCATATTACCTGTAGCTTCTGCTGCTGGTAATGTAGATGACAAACTACTGAAGTAAGCTCCAAAAGGACACCCTCTTATACATCTGTTTCTAAACTGACATTTACTTCTACCGTCAAA
>JANQUX010000334.1 GCA_030730545.1 Maribacter sp.
TCCTTCTTTAGTAAAACAATCTCCTTTAAACAAAGTTCATGTTCAAAACACTGACTTAGTTATTTTTAGAGAATTGGCCGGCGGTATTTATTACGGTCAGAAAACGAATGATGAAGACAAGAACTCCGCTACAGATACCTGTACCTATACCGAGTCTGAAATTAGCCGAATAACTCACTTGGCCTTTAAATCTGCACGTTCTAGAAAAAAGAAAGTAACCTTAGTAGATAAAGCAAATGTTTTAGAGACTTCTCGTTTATGGAGACGTGTAGTTCGTTCTATAGCCGAGAGCTACCCAGATGTAGAATTAAATTGTCTATTTATAGATAATGCGGCGGTACAGATGATTTTAAACCCTTCTCAGTTCGATGTTATTTTGACCGATAATATGTTTGGCGATATTCTTTCTGATCAAGGTAGCGTTATTGCCGGCTCGATAGGACTTTTACCATCTGCCTCTGTCGGTCTTGAACATGCCATGTTCGAACCAATACATGGTTCTTACCCAGATGCTGCAGGTAAAAATATTGCAAACCCAGTCGCTTCAATTCTGAGCATGGCAATGTTATTACAACATTTTAAAATGAATGAAGAATCTGATGCTGTCGTGGCCGCAGTTTTAAAATCATTTTCTAAGAAAATAGTAACTCCAGATATCTTAGGAAGCTCTAAATACGGCACCAATTATGTTGGCGATTTTATTGCTGATAATATTATGGAATTAGATGGTAACTTTAGTATTAACGATGAAAACATTGGTCTAGGAAAATCGACCATTATCTAAATTACTCACTATCCAACTCAGAAATTAATTCGTTAAAATTCTTTTTGAATTCTACGAATTTCTCGCCAGTCGCAGGACCATTAAATCCCGTATGAATTTTTCTTACGTTCCCTTTTTTATCAATAATTATGGTAGTAGGGTACGATAGTACATGGTTTAGCATTGGTAATTTTTCTTGCGCTTTTTGTTTATCATATGTACCATACTGAGCCAATAAAATAGGATACTCTAATCCTATTCTATCTTTTAATCTTCTAATACCTTCAAAGGCTTTAGCTTCGGTTTTTGCTGATTCAAAAGCAAGACCAATAACTTCTACGTTATCGTTATTTTTTAAATAATCTACTAAAAATATAGTTTCATCTAAACAATTTGGACACCAGGTTCCCATTAACTGAACTATAATCACTTTATTTTGATAAGTCTCGTCTGCCAACGATATTATATTCCCATCTCCGTCAGGGAAAGTGAAAGCTAGCTTATCATACCCTTCATTCATAAATGTAAGCGAGTCTGGATCCGGTAATTCAAATGTGTCATTTCTAGTAGCTATAAAAGGCTCTTTAAAATGATTGCCCGAATAGAAAATACCGTTCATACTCGAATCGGTAACTTTTGCATTAAATAAAAATGCATGGGCACCATCAAAAGCAGATAATCTAAGCGAATCGCCATCTAATACACCTTCAAGAAATCTATAATCTCCAGTGGTAGTTCTAAACGTTCCGGTAACCTTATTATCTTCCTGTAAAAAAATACCCTTACCTACGTACTCTTCAGCTAAATCAGGACTAAAATAAGTCTCCCAGATTCCAGAAACATTATTATCTATACTTTTATTATTAGCCTTAAATCTTTCTTCTTTACCATATACAGCAGTAAATGGCACTATTCTATTTAAGCTTTCTTTTATAAAAAGACCCTCCATTTTATTCTCGGTAAAAGTTCCGGTCAAATATCCTTCAAAAACAGGTGTTTGCAAACGAATAGAATCTCCTTTAATTTCTATTTCATCGACATCTATAACCTCTTCCGCATTGTATATTTGCATGGCGTAGCTACCGTCTATTTTCTTAGCGACCTTTAGATTAAAAGGTAACGCTTGCTCATCCATTACATCGAGCTCAACTAGCCAAATTCCTTCAGATAAATTTACTGATGGTTTTTCTTCTTTACACCCAACTAATACTAGTAAAATTGAAAGTACTGCAATACTTAATCTCATGTTTATATCTAATTTAATCTGTAATAAACAATTAAAATAGCAGAATTAAAAATTAAAATAAACACTTCATAGCTTATTGAATGTATACGGGCATTGTTTTATCTTTGCGCCCTATAAAAGTTTTGAATGAAAATATCATATAACTGGCTTAAACAGTTCATACAAATAGATTGGGAATCACAGAAAACCGGAGAACTTTTAACCGATTTAGGTTTAGAGGTAGAAGGAGTTGAAAAATTTGAATCTGTTAAAGGCGGATTAAAAGGTATCGTTGTTGGGCACGTATTAAGTTGCGAAAAACATAGTAATGCCGATAAGCTAAATGTCACTATGGTTGATATTGGCTTAGAGGCACCTGTACAAATTGTTTGTGGAGCTAAGAATGTTGCTGCCGGTCAAAAAGTACCAGTAGCTACAATTGGTACAACTCTTTATACCGCTGAAGGTGAAGCCTGGACCATTAAGAAAGGAAAAATCAGAGGAGAAGAAAGCTACGGAATGATCTGCGCCGAAGATGAACTTGGACTTGGCGATAGCCATGATGGTATTATGGTTTTAGATAAAAATTTAAAAACCGGAACACTATGTTCCGAAATTTTCAATATTGAAGAAGACGAAGTTTTTGAAATAGGGCTGACCCCTAACCGAGCAGATGCCATGAGTCATTTTGGCGTCGCAAGAGATTTAAAAGCGGGATTAAAACAAAAAGAAATTAGTAAGGAGTTGATTACACCGTCAACAAGTCATTTTAATATTAATGATCGATCTTTAAAAATTGATGTTGATGTTTTACAACCCGATCTAGCTCCTCGTTATTGTGGGGTTACGTTGAGTAATCTTATTGTACAGCCATCTCCTACTTGGCTTCAAAATAGACTTAAAGCTATTGGCCTTACTCCTAAGAATAATGTCGTAGATGCAACTAATTATGTACTACACGAACTTGGGCAGCCTTTACATGCATTTGACGCTTCTAAAATAAAAGGACATAAGATTCTGGTTAAAACTTTGGCAAAAGGAACCAAATTTGTAACATTAGATGGTGTAGAAAGAACATTACATGAAGATGATCTAATGATCTGTGATGCTGAAAAACCTTTATGTATTGCGGGTGTTTTTGGCGGTATAGGATCTGGGGTTACCGAAGAAACTACTTCAATATTTTTAGAAAGCGCTTATTTTAATCCGGTATCTATACGTAAATCGGCAAAAAGACATGCTTTGAATACAGATGCTTCTTTTAGATTTGAACGTGGTATTGATATTGAAAATGTTGAGTATAGTTTAAAACGTGCCGCATTATTAATTAAAGAGATTGCAGGTGGCGAAATAACTTCTGATGTTTATGACCTGTACCCTAAAAAGCAGCCTAACTTTGAGGTTTTTCTTGCTTTCGAGAAAATTAACAAATTAATAGGTCAAGAAATACCGCAAGACACTATTAAATCTATTTTGGCATCACTTGATATTAAAGTAAAAAATGTAACCGAAACAGGCATGGGACTTGAAGTGCCATCGTATCGTGTAGACGTGCAAAGACAAGTAGATGTAATTGAAGAAATTTTGAGAGTTTACGGGTATAACAATGTAGCATTTAGTCAAAAATTAAATGCATCGGTTGCTACTACAGAATCAACTGCAGACCATACTATACAATCAATAATTGGTAACTCTCTAGCTGCAAAGGGATATTTTGAAATTTTGACCAATAGCTTAACAAATCCTGATTATACAGCACTATTGGGTACAGAACATGATGAATTTAAGTCTGTTGAAATTATAAATCCTTTAAGTGGCGATTTATCGGTATTACGAAGAGCATCAATATTTTCTGCCTTAGAAACCGCTAGTTTTAATATTAACCGAAGAAGGGGCAATCTTAAATTGTTCGAATTTGGAAAAACATATTATGCAAAAGGCGACAAGAGAATTGAACCAAAGTATCTAAGCCTACTACTATCTGGAAATTCAATTCAAGATAGTTGGACAAATAAAGCTTCTACAACTACCTTTTTTGAACTAAAATCTATTGTTAGGGCTGTATTAGTAAGACTTGGCATAAATGATTTAAAGAGTGAACCAACTACTTCTTCAATTTTCTCTGAGGGATTAACTTTTACCTATAATAAAAAAGAATTGGTTTCTTTCGGATTGATAAAAAAGTCGCTTCTTAAACA
>JANQUX010000335.1:0-3422 GCA_030730545.1 Maribacter sp.
TTCTTCAACAACCTTTTTCATTACATAATAAGTAACATCGCTGTAACGGTATCTATTAGACTTTAAATCTTGTCGCCCTATTCTATTATATATGGAATCTTTGTAGGCATCTGCTAAATACAGATTATCATACACTTTTATCGAAAAACCAGGTAATGGCGAGTTTCTATAAAATTCACCTGATGGCTTTTTATTTTCATCTAGCGTATTGATGTAAAAAGGAATCCACGCAGGCAAACGCCCATAATGTGAAAGTGCTTTTAATACCGTAACATTTTTAATTTCGGTATTAGAATAATTGGGCACTAACTCTTCAAATGTATTATTCAAGCCAATTCTACCCTCTTCCTCCATTTTCATTACCATTGGCAATGTGGCTAGTATTTTAGTCAAAGAAGCCAGGTCATATATATAATCGTTGGTTATTTTTTCTTTACTATCGTATGTTGGTTTACCGAAACTTTTCTGATAGATAACCTTTCCTTTTCGAGCAACAAGAACTTGACCCCCAGGAAACATTAAACTATCTAACCCGTCGTTCATTAACTCGTCAATACGTCTTAGTCCCTTAGAACTCATTCCAACTCGTTCTGGTATACTATAGCCCAACCTACTTAAAGATTTTACCTGCACCCCAATATTTACAGGAAATTCTTTGTGAGCAGTAACAGGTAATTTACCCTTTGCACTTACGGCACCAAACAAAATTTCAGCTGTTTTCTCTTGTGCAATATCACTATTCTGATAAGACATTACCACTGCATCGATATCGTTAAAGTTATCAATATCGGTTAATGCATAAGGTTTTGCGAATACACATAAAACAAGATTAGAAGTTCGCTCGCTTGCTATTTCTTGTAACCAGTTTAATTCTTTGGTTGAAAGTTTATATGATTTCCACGGACTTTCATTACTCATGTGATGTCCTACAATTATCAAATTGAAATCTTTAAGCTTTGCTTTTAACGTATTGATATCACTAGCTTCGACCACGGTAATATCTGCATAGTTTTTCAATCCTTTTACAAATGCCTCATTATCTGAATCACCCATTTTTACATAAGCGATTTTTTTATTGTCGAGGTTTTTAATTGAAAGTAACTCTAACTTATTCTTAACAACGGTTATAGCATTCTCAATAGCTTGCTCATAAATAATATCATCTTCAAAACCATTTAAATCTTCATACAAATTATCTAAACGAATTGGGGTGTAGCTATTAAGACCTGCCTTATATTTTGCCTGTAATATTTTTTTGACCGAATAGGCTAAGCGGTCTTCAGATAACTTACCTTTTTCATAAGCTTTAGTTAATTTCTCTTTTGCGCTAACAATATTTTCTGGCATTAATAACATGTCGTTACCAGCCATAAAAGCATCTAATTCAACACTACCATCTTTACCCTTTGTAGAAACCCCTTTCATATTTAGGGCATCGGTAAAAATCAATCCTTCGTAGCCTAACTCTTCTTTTAAAATACCTGTAATAATTTGCTCAGATAAGGAAGAAGGCATTCCCTTTTTCATTTCTAGTGCAGGCACCTCTAAATGGGCAACCATAATACTGCTCAAGCCTGAACTGATTAATTTTTTAAACGGATAAAGCTCTAAGCTATCCAGTCTTTGTCTTGAGAACGGAATTACCGGCAAATTGTGATGAGAATCTACTTCTGTATCACCATGACCAGGAAAATGTTTTCCATTTGCCAAAACCCCTGCGCTTTCCATACCTCGGGCAAAAGCGGTTCCTTTATCAACCACATTATCTCTATCCTCCCCAAAAGAACGATTGCCGATAATTGGGTTTTTCGGATTCGTATTAATATCTAAATCCGGAGCAAAATTGATATGTACCCCTAATCGTTTTGCATGCTTACCAATTTGACGACCGACATTTTCTACGATTGAATTATCTTGAATAGCCCCCAAGGTCATATTCCAAGGGAAAGCATAGGTAGAATCTAGTCTCATAGAAAGTCCCCACTCGGCATCCATTCCAATTAATAATGGAATTTTTGAAGCAGCTTGATAATCATTCGTAAGTTTCGCCTGTTTTACCGGACCACCTTTAGAAAAAATTACGCCACCCAAGTTTTCTTGAACTATTAATTTTTTGATTTGATCTGTAGCTTGTTTACTTTGGTTAGAAGCTACACTTACCATAAACAGTTGACCCAATTTTTGATCTAAGCTCATTTGAGCATATTGAGTATCTACCCATTTCTGTTGAGCAGTACTGTCTTTGGTTACCAAAGGGTTTTGAGCCAGTATACTAGAACAGCAAAACAACCCACAAATAAGAATAAAAATATAGCGCATAAAAATATATGTACTGAGATAACTATTATGGATTGAAATTATTGCATTTCATCGATAAAACCCAATAAAATCTGATACTTAAGAAGAAATTATGTTAAAGGAAACGAGCATGCCAACTCTCTGAAGCTGGTACTTCCCAATGTTCAAGATATTCACCTTTATTAGTGACTAGGTTATTGAAGACAATGGTATTCTTTGAAACTGCTTTTTGCTTCGCCATAGCTTTAAAATCTAACAAGCTTTTGTATGCAACAAATTCACCTTGTTTGTAAGAAACGTTCATCTTATCTAAGAGAAGTACATCATACTTCTTTTCTAAAGCCTGTATAAAACGAACAGAAGCGTCTATGGAACATCCAGTAGCACCCTGATCAGTTTGGTCAAGGGCGATAACAATAAATCGTTTGTATTTTATTTCGTATCCAGCTTGTAAATCATTACCATGTGCGGTCCACGAGGTTAAAAAAGTATCTAAATCAGACCCAATTTCAGCGATTTCACTTTCAGAAAAAGACCTGCTACATTGGTAAATCCAAACTCGGGCAGTCTCTGGTAACGTATTAAATTCTACTAGCAAATTTTATTTTTTTAACTATTATAAGTCCTCGGCCGTTGCAATCATTTCAGCAATATCCATCACCTGTACCGAACCTTCTTTTTCTTTATTCTTTACACCATCGGTCATCATCGTATTACAGAAAGGACAACCTGCTGCTATAATTTCGGGTTTAGTTTCTAAAGCCTGTTCTGTACGTTCAATGTTCACATCCTTATCACCTTTCTCAGGTTCCTTGAACATTTGGGCACCACCGGCACCACAACAAAGACCTCTTTGCTTACAGCTTTTCATTTCAATTAGCTCGGCATCTAATTTTCGAATTAAATCTCTTGGTGCCTCGTATACGCCGTTTGCTCTACCTAAATAACATGGGTCATGAAAAGTAATACGCTTACCCTTAAAGTTACCACCTTCCATAGAAATTCTACCTTCGGTCAATAAATCTTTAAGAAATTGGGTATGATGAACTACTTCATAATTACCACCTAAACCTGGATATTCATTTTTTCTGGTATTAAAACAATGCGGACATGCCGTTCCTATT
>JANQUX010000335.1:3432-21300 GCA_030730545.1 Maribacter sp.
ATTCGTAACTGCCTGCATCTGAAACAAAAACTCATTACCAGCACGTTTTGCAGGATCACCGGTACAACTTTCTTCTGTACCAAGTACCGCAAAAGATACGTTTGCCTTGTTCAAAATCTTTACGAAGGCTTTCGTTATTTTCTTTGCTCTATCATCAAAACTACCAGCACAACCTACCCAAAACAAAACTTCAGGTACGGTACCCGACGCAAAAAATTCTGCCATTGTAGGCACTTTTAATTCACTTGCCATATCTATCTTTAAGATTCTTTACTCCAATTTAAACGGTCCATTTGGTTAAATGGCCAAGGTGCTCCATTATTCTCAATATTACCCATCATGTTATTCAAATCTGTAGGAGCTGCAGATTCTTCCATAACCAAATACTGTCTCATGTCCATAATAATAGAAAGAGGATCAATACTTATTGGGCAAGCCTCAACACAGGCATTACAAGATGTACATGCCCATAATTCTTCTGGCGTAATAAAATCATTCAGTAATTGCTTACCGTCATCTTTAAACACACCATTATTTGCATCTATATTCTTACCCACTTCCTCTAAACGATCACGGGTATCCATCATAATCTTACGAGGAGATAATTTTTTACCTGTTTGATTAGCAGGACATTCGCTAGTGCAACGACCGCATTCTGTGCACGTGTATGCATTTAGCAATTGTACCCAACTTAAATCTTGCACGTCTGATGCCCCGAACTTATCTGGAACAGCAGCATCTTCAGCCGGTTCTGCATAAGGATCAGCATCTGGATCCATCATCATACGAACTTCATCTGTAACAGACTGTAAATTTCTAAATTGTCCTTTTGGTGTCAATTTACCATAATAGGTATTTGGGAAAGCCAAAAGTATATGAAGGTGTTTTGAGTAGTATAAGTAATTCAGGAAAAATAAAATTCCCGCAATATGCATCCACCAAGCTGTACGTTCTATTAATACTAATGTAGAAATAGACATCCCTTCAAATAAAGGAGCGATAAAAATACTAATAGGGAAAGACCCAGCAGCAGCATAATGCTCTGCACCCATTTGTTGTAATTGGTAATCTGCCCCGTTCATGGTCAAAAACAAAAACATTAAAACAAGCTCTATATAAAGAATTAGGTTACCATCTTTTTTAGGCCATCCTTCCATTTCTGGCTTAAAGAACCTTTTTAGTTTTATGACATTTCTTCTAATCCAGAATACAACAACAGCTATTATAACTAGTAATGCCAGAACTTCAAACGATCCTATTAGAAAATCATAAACAGGTCCCAATACCGCAAACATTCTGTGTGTACCAAAAATACCATCTAAAATAATTTCTAGAACTTCGATGTTAATGATAACAAAACCAACATAAACTATAATATGTAAGGCACCTGCAATAGGTCGCACGACCATTTTTGACTGCCCGAGAGCAATCTTAGCCATATTTTTCCATCGTTGTGGCTTATTGTCTGTAACCAAAGCTTCTTTACCTAAAAAAATGTTTCGTTTCAACCTTGAAACATTCTTTACAAAGAAACCAATGCCCACTATAAGCAGGATTATAAAAATAATATTAGGGAGATATTGCATATAAATTAATCTTCTTTACTTCTCTATTGAATTTGCTGCTGGATCATCTTCAGGTACTTCATAATCTTTCTGCTTTTTACCAAAAACAGAAACATTCACATACCTCTTTGGGTTTAAACGAAAATCTTGTAATAATAAGTCTAGTTCGCGAGACGCATTATTTAAGTTACCATACAATTCTTTGTCGTTCATAAGTAACCCAAGTGAACCATCGCCATTCTCAATTCTTTCGGTCACTTTATCTAAACTAGCCATTGTAGATTCTAGACTCGCCAAAGTTCTTCCGAGTCCCGCAGAATTTAAAGAATCTGAAAGCTTTGCAAAATTAGCAGTTAACTGCTCAAAGTTTTCGAAAGAGCTATTCATCTTTTCTTTATTACCATCTAAAACAGAATTAATTTGAGTAGCACTCGTATTCAAGTTAGTAATCAAAACATTTAACCCTCCGATAACTTCTTTCAATTCTCTTTTGGTCTTTTCGTCTAAAACAGAGTTAACATTAAACAGAACAGAATCTGCACCAGATATGGCCGATTCTACTTTTCGTACCAAAGGAGTTAATTTTTGCTGCGCCAAGTCTGTAATACCCGGTCTAGTCTCTGTGCGCAGTGTATCGCCAGATTTTGCAAACTCATTATCAAAAATGGTTCTAATCTGAAGTCCTTTTCCACCTATAATACCAGTATCATATAATTCAACGATACTATTCTTAGAGAATTTGAATTCATTACCTACTGTAAAGGTCACTAACAAATTACCTTTTTCGTCTAAAAATTTGATATCGTTTACCTTACCAACACCGAAGCCGTTAATAGAAACGTTGGTACCAGATTGCAACCCGCCCACATTTGGGTAGACGGCGTAAAATGTTTTACTGTTATCAAAAATTGGGGTTGACTTTAAATAGCTGAATCCCATGATGAACAGTAATATGCCACCAATAACAATAATTCCTGTTTTTAATTCTCTAGATAGTTTCAAGCAATTATATTTTTAGTACTCTCAAAATTATGAATAATATTTACACTTTAGGGTGTTAAATTAGAAACCTCGTCAATCGCATCTTGAATCGGAATTCTCTCACCTAGCTTATAAGCAACAATATATGCACTTGAATACCCTTTTTCTTGAGCCTGGGTCTGCATCATTTTTGCCTCTCTATACGATCTGGTTTCACCATACATATAACGATACAAGTTTTTAAACGGTTCTTGAGAAAGATTTGAAAGCCCTTTAAAATTACTAGAATTAAGTGCTACGTTTTTACTACTAGCCATCAATTGAATTTTAAATACAATAGATTCTGCAACTTCTTTTTCGTTAATTGCTTCTTTAATCTTTACCGCTGGTACTTCTACCACTTCTTTTACCTCTTCAATTTTAGGTGAAGTAGTAATTTCTTTTGGCTTTTCTACTTCGGCAACCACTTCTTTAACAGGCTCGATAACAACTTCTTTCTTTTCTTCAACCTTTTCAACAACGACCTCTTTTACCGGTGGCTCCTTAGTTTTCTCTACAATAGTAGCTACAGAGCGAACAGTTGGCTGTACGCCTTCTTTATAATGTAATATCGCTTTGGCGATAGCATCGCCCATATCATTTTGACCTTTAGTAGAATTTAAATAAGCACCTTCATCTTTATTCGTCAAGAAGCCGGTTTCTACCAAAACACTAGGCATAAAGGTTTGGTGCAGAACTATAAAACCTGCTTGCTTCACCTTTCTATCCGTTCTTTTTAATTTAGAAGAAAAATTCTCTTGAATCATAGTGGCCAAAGCCACACTTTGATCTAAAAATTCTTCTTGCATAATAGTTAATCCGATAACAGATTCCGGAGAATTAATATCATAATCGGCATATCTATTCTCGTAGTTATCCTCTAAATAAATAACCGAGTTTTCTTTCTTCGCAATCTCAAAGTTCTGCTTGTTGGCATGAAGACCCAATACAAACGTACCTGCCCCATGTGCATCTGAGGTATGAGAATCGCAATGTACAGACACAAACAAATCTGCATTTGCTTTATTAGCAACCTCGCCTCTAACATAAAGATCAATAAACGTGTCATCTTTTCGCGTGTAAATAACTTTTATGTCTTTATTGGTCGAGAGAATTTCGCCCACCTTCAATACAATGTTCAAGGCTATTTTTTTCTCTAAATAACCATTACCCAAGTTCCCAGGATCATGACCACCATGCCCTGCATCTAGAACAACAATAAAAGGGTCATCTGATTTAATTTCTTCATCTGACACTGTAAAAGACAGAAGTAATAACGCTGAAGTTAAAACTAATGAAATGCTTAAGAATTTTGTTTTCATATGTGTTGGGGATTATATCGCCCTTATAATGGTTAAATTTATTGTAAGACCCTACATAGGGATTAAAAAATATATGTAAGTTTGACATCTTAAATAACGGCTCACTAGACCGCTAAACCTTTACAAAAATAGGATATATAGCCTTGCAATCAAACAAACAATACTTACTTTTCCTATTCATGGTTTTTGCCGGTGCATTTTTTGCTATTGGTCAAGAAGGTAAAATTATACCGTTAACTATTAAAGTCGATAGAGATTCAATAATCGCGCCGTTATTACCACCTACCGCTGTAAATGACTCAATTACAAATGATTCTATTGCCGCAGACTCCGTTAATAAGAATCCGCCTTTACTACTTGACAAGATAAAATATAAGGCAAAAGATTATGTAAAGCTAAGTCAAAAAGAAAATAAAATTTACCTCTATAACGAAGCAGAAATTTATTATCAAGATACCGAACTTAAAGCAGGTGTTATTATAATGGATTATATAAAGAACGAAGTTTATGCTGGTAGAATGGTAGATTCTTTGGGTAATTATACGCAACTACCCTATTTTAAACAGGGTGACAACATTGTAATACCAGATTCTATTCGCTTCAATTTTGATACTCAAAAGGCATTAATCTGGAATTCGAGAACCGAGCAACAAGCAGCGGCAGGGGCATTAGGTAGCGATGCTATGAAGGTTTACGCCGAAATAACCAAAAAAGAGAATGACTCGGTCTATTTTTTAAGTGAAGGGAAATTAACAACATCAACAGATACGATAAACCCAGATTATTACATACGAGTAAGAAAGGCAAAGTTTGTACCTAAAAAGAAGGTGATTGCAGGTTTCAGTAATTTATATATTGCCGATGTACCGACACCCATTGCCATGCCTTTTGCATATTTTCCGCTTTCGCAGGGTAGATCTGCGGGTATATTAATGCCCTCTTTTGGTAATGATCCTAATACTGGGTATTTTCTCCAAGATATGGGTTATTACGTTCCGCTGGGTGATTACGCAGATGTCACCCTTTCTGGAGATTTTTATACCAATGGAAGTTATGCCTTCAGGACCGCATCAATTTATACAAAGCGATATAAATACCGAGGAAATGTAAATCTGAGGTATGAAAATCAAGTTAATAGCCAAAAAGGATTTAGCGACTACAGTCTCTCTAGAAATTACAATATTCAATTTTCACATTCACAGGATACAAAATCGAGTCCGAATTCAAGATTTTCAGCATCTGTAAACTTAGGTAGTAGCGAATATTACCGAAATTCTCTGCAACAACGAAATTTACCGAACACACAGAACAATACCCTGTCTTCATCAATATCGTATTCAAAAACTTTTCCAGCCTATCCGTCTGTGAACATGAGTTTAACCGCTACACATTCGCAGTTAACTTCAGCAACAGCTACTGAATCTGACACAGATAATATTACTATGACCCTACCAACATTTCAAGCAAGTGTAGAGCGTATATATCCTTTTGTTAAGCGAGATGGAATAAAAAAGGGAATTATCGATAATATCAATTTTCAGTATAGTGTAAACGCACAAAATAGATTGACTACCAACGATACTGATTTTTTAACTGCTAAAATGTTCGACAATGCACGTGCAGGAGTTAGTCATAGTATACCTATTGCTACCAATTTTAAAGTAGCTAAATTTTTCAGCGTTAGTGTTGGCGGTAATTACGAAGACGTTTGGTCTTTAGAAACTTACAATCAGCGTTTTGATGCAGATACAGGATCAGTAGTGAGAGATACAATAAGCGGTTTTGATCGCTATAACACCTACAACTTTAGTGCGAGTGTAGGTACAACTCTTTACGGTACTTTTAATTTAGGTGAGGACAAAAAAATACAGGCAATCAGACATACCTTAAGACCATCTTTAAGCTATGGCTATGCACCGTCTTTTGAACAGTTTTATGATGAGTATCTTGATGAAGATGGCGTTGAAGTTCAATATAGTCGCTTTCAAGGAACATTAAACGGAGCTCCGTCTTTAGGTAAATCTAACAGCCTAAGCTTCTCTTTAGCGAATACATTAGAAGCAAAGGTAAGAGATAAGGATTCTACCAAAATTGAACCTAAAAAGATATCATTATTAAGCAACTTCAATATTTCTACGGGATATAATTTTGAATCGGATTCACTTCGACTTAATCCATTAAGCATAAATGGAGGTACTAACATACTTGACAATAAAATGTCGATTAACTTCTCTGCTGGCTTAGACCCTTATGCAATTGATAACAACGGAACAAGAATAAATACTTTCAATGTTGATAATGGCGGAAGCCTTTTTAGACTTACAAGAGCAAATGCAAACGTATCATATTCTATAAGCAGTGAAATGTTTGGTAAGAAAGATGACAAGGATAGAGATGAAGACGAAGATGATGACCCATTCGATTATGTAGCACAAAGTGGCGGTAGAGATGATGATCTTTTTGGTAGAGCCGATGATTTCAATTCTAACCCAGTTAGAAAAGACGAAAAGAATTCTGATGTAGAAAACCCAATTTACGGCACCAAAATACCTTGGAATTTTAGACTGGCATATTCCGCCAACTACAGCAATTCGGCACGCCAGAATGAATTTAGCAGTCACTCACTAATGTTTTCGGGCGATATAGAACTTGCACCAAGATGGTCTGTCGGAGGCTCGTCTGGTTATGATTTTAAAAATCAAGGGTTCACATTAACTCAATTACGCTTTCAACGAGATTTAAAAAGTTTTACCATGCGCTTTAACTGGACTCCCTTCGGAACCTATAAAAGATGGTATTTCTTTATCGGTATAGACTCTTCGATACTTAAAGACCTTAAGTGGGAGAATAGAAGCCAAAACTAACACCTATATTTTAGCTAACATGAAAAAAATTATCAATACCGAAAATGCTCCTGCACCTATAGGACCATACAATCAAGCAATTTTAAGCAACGGAACTTTATATATTTCTGGTCAAATTCCTTTGAATCCTAAAAATGGAGAATTGGTTTCTGGCGACATCAAATTAGAAACTAAGCAGTCTATGGAAAATTTAAAGGCCATTTTAATCGAAGCTGAAATGACCTTTGAACATGTTGTGAAGTCGTCTATATTTCTTAGTGACATGAACCAGTTCACTGAAGTAAACGAAGTATATGCTTCTTATTTTAATGCGGAAACCGCACCGGCCAGAGAAACTGTAGAAGTTGCAAATTTACCTAAGTTTGTAAATGTTGAAATCTCTATGATCGCCGTAAAATAAGATTTTACATATTAGATCGGTGAAAATCGACTAAACCTTCAATAGGCCTTTGTCTTATAACACCAACGATTAAATCATTTCTAAGCAGTACTGAAGTTAATTCATCTCTTAGATAATGTGCAATACTACCGACAAAATTAATTGGCACCTTTGTCGCCAATTCAAATTGCATTACGTAGTTATTAATAAATTGTTGAAAGCCTTTATCAATTACTCCTTTAGAATACGGGTGATCTTTGTTCTCGATTAAAAAACGAGCAAAGGTCGCTAAGTATGTATTCGGGTTGGGCTGCTTGTACAAATTCTCTTTTATAACATCGGCATCCAAATCATGAGAAGCAGCAAATTTATGCGCTAAATCTGCAGGCATTTTATGAAAATAGTAGTCACGTATTAATTTACGCCCAAAGAAATTTCCGCTACCATCATCCATAGGTATATAGCCTAATGAGGTTACTTTTTGAAACAACTGGTTACCATCGTAGTAACTACAATTAGAACCTGTCCCCAAAATGCAAACGATACCCTGTTGCCCCACTTTTGTTGTTGCAAATATGGCAGCATAGGTATCTTCTTTAACATCCGCCTTGGCATTCGGGAAAAAATCTTTGAAAATATTCTTCAAGAACAATTTCATGCGATCGGTTCCACAACCGGCTCCATAAAAATAAAGATGCGAAACATTATCACGGTTTTTAGAAAGTTCGAAATTATTGGCCAAACGATCTTCAATAACATCTTTAGTTAATACCTCTGGACTAAGACCTAGAGTTTGAGTAAAAAAAAGTTGTTCACCATTTTCATCTAAGGCGATCCAATCTGACTTGGTTGCACCACTATCTACTATTAAAATCATATGCCTAATGTCTTTAAAAAATAAACCTGAAAATAAGGAAAAACGGCCTCATTTTCAGGATATATCTTTGTTATACTAAAATGAAGGTTATAAAGTATTAACGTGTTGCATTAAATCTACCATTTTATTGGAAAAACCAGCTTCGTTATCATACCAAGATATTAACTTGAAGAAAGTAGAGTTTAATTCGATACAAGCACCAGCATCAAAAATGCTAGTTCTAGGATCACCAATAAAATCTTGAGAAACAACGTTCTCTTCCGTATAACCTAAAACACCTTTTAATTCACCTTCAGAAGCTGCTTTAAAAGCTTTTTTAATCTCCTCTAAAGAAGTTGCTTTTTTAACTTTCACGGTTAAATCTACTACAGAAACATCGGCAGTTGGCACTCTAAAAGCCATACCTGTAAGTTTTCCTTTCAATGCTGGTATTACTTTCGTTACCGCTACAGCAGCACCTGTAGATGCAGGTATAATATTTAACATTGCACTTCTACCACCTCTCCAGTCTTTTCTAGAAGGACCATCAACAGTCATTTGTGTTGCAGTAGTTGCATGAACCGTAGTCATCAAAGCTTCTTCGATACCGAAGTTATCATTAACAACTTTAGCTAAAGGCGCTAAACAGTTTGTAGTACAAGACGCATTAGAAACTATAGTATCAGTTGCTTTAACATCTTTGTGGTTTACACCTACAACGAACATTGGAGCATCTTTAGAAGGAGCAGAAATTACAACTTTTTTAGTACCACCATCAATATGATATTGAGCAGTTTCTAAAGTTGTAAAAATACCAGTACATTCAGCAACCGTATCAGCACCTACTTCATCCCACTTACAATTCTTAGGATCTCTCTCTGCAGTAATACGTACAGTTTTACCGTTTACGATTAAGTGACCATCTTTTACTTCAACAGTACCGTCGAATTTTCCGTGAACCGAATCATACTTCAACAAATAAGCTAAGTGCTCAACATCTAATAAATCGTTGATAGCAACTACATCAACATCACCACGTTTTACAGTTGTTCTGAAGACCAATCTACCTATTCTACCGAATCCGTTTATTCCTATTTTCAAATTTGACATTTTCTCTATTTTTATTATTTAATATTATGTGGTCATTATTTCTGAAACTCTAATAAGTTCCTTATCAATTTTCGTATGCCCTTTAATTGCCTTGTTAATCGGTGTCAATGTTAACTTGTTATCTTGTATACCAACCATTAGGTTCGTTTTACCCTCTAACAAAGCTTCAACTGCTTTAACACCCATTCTACTAGCCAATACACGATCATAACAAGATGGCGCACCACCTCTTTGCATATGCCCTAAAACAGATACACGAACATCATAAATTGGTAAATGCTCTTCTACATATTCTTTTAATTCAAATACGTTCTTACCAGACTTATCACCTTCTGCTACAATTACAATACTCGAAGATTTACCAGATTCTTTACTTCTTTTCAAAGATTCAAGTAATCTATCTAAACCTAAATTCTCTTCCGGAATTAGAATTTCTTCTGCACCAGCCCCTACACCTGCATTCAATGCAATATGCCCAACATCTCTACCCATTACTTCAACGAAGAAAAGTCTGTTATGTGAACTGGCCGTATCTCTAATTTTATCAATACATTCTACCACCGTATTTAAGGCGGTGTCAAAACCTAATGTAAATGTTGTACCGAAAATATCGTTATCTATAGTACCAGGTATACCAATAACAGGGAAATTATATTCTCTATTAAAAATCATGGCACCTGTAAAACTACCGTCACCTCCAATAACTACAAATGCATCTATACCTGCTTTAAGTAAATTCTCGTGCGCTAATTTTCTACCTTCTGGGGTTCTAAAATCATCGCAACGGGCAGACTTAAGTATTGTACCACCTTTATTAATGATATTGTTTACACTACGGGCATCCATAGATTTAAAATCTCCCTCTATCATACCTTGATACCCTCTGTAGATTCCTACGCAATCTACCTTCAAGTAGGCACAAGTACGAACCACTGATCTTATGGCAGCATTCATACCCGGAGAATCACCCCCTGAAGTCAGTACCGCTATTTTTTTTATTTCTGAAGACATTGAACAATTTAAGCCAACGAAAGTAAGAAATCTTATGCAAAAAGAGAATAGAGATCAGTCGCATTTTAAGAAAAAATCAACGAAAAGGATTTCGCAATAGCATATTACCAGTCTTATTCTTAAAATTTGTTATTTAATTACAATAATGCATTTGATTGCTTATTGATTTAATGATTTTGGCTTATCGTAAAAACGAATTAAGCTATCATTACCCATTACAGAAGATGGAGTTTCAGCTTCTTTTACAGGTTCTTCTTTCTTAAGTGGCTTCGTAGCCAGAATTTTTTGAAAGAGTTCTTTGAAATTATTAAAGTCTACCTCATATGATAAACCAGCCCCTTGGGTTGATCCTTGCTGATCAGATAAATAAGCCTGAATTTCGCTCTGTCTACTAAAGAAATTGGCACTTAATGTACCTTGTTCATTTAATAATACCTGTATCTCAAAATCGCCTGCTACCAAAGTTTCACTAGATGCACCGACCGGCACACCAACCTTGCCATTAAATAATATTCTATCGGATATCTGAGTAGATACCGTTACACCTATGCGATCATCGGTTTCTATATCTGATGATCTATCTAATATACCTTGCTCATAAGATAGCCCTAAGTTAAATTTATCATTACCACCACTTAGAATCGAGTTTAATATACTTGAGGCACTTTGGACCAAGTTACCTGTTATAGCTTGCTGATTAATACCACTTTGAGAATTAACGAATGTACCCTGTGCCAATAAAAATATGGCATTCTTCTCTTCTACCGTTGGATCCTGTAATCGATATTCTAATTCAGACTTTACAATAGAGCTTGTACCCGGAAAATCGATACCGAAATCTATATCTGGTTTTTGAAGTTGCCCGGTTAAACTGATAATAACATCTGTGGGTATTCTACGCGTAAATCCGGCATCATCAAGTAAAGGTGCAGGGTTGGCATTTAATGAATAAACTGCCTCCATTTTTAAAATCGCCTCCAATGGTTTTTGATCCCAATTGATGGTTCCACCAGGTTCCACGTTAAATTTTTTGTCGATTATACCACCGAATTTGTAATTAAATTCCCCCGTAACCACAACATAATCACCATACATTTCAAATTTACCATTGGTATTGATCTGTATTAAAATAATACCAACTCCCGTACCTTTTAAAGAGCTTCCTGTTTTGGTATCTGTAACAATTTCAATCTCGGCATCAGGGGTAACATCTAAGTTGAATTCTAACTCTAGCCCCTGATAATCTTTTAATTGGCGTTGACTTTCTAATCTTTTTTCATCGTTTTTCTCAATAAAATTGATGAACGAATAGTCGCCCACACTAGCTACATCACTTAAAGGAATTTTCAACGAAGTACCCTTTGCCGTAGCCCCGTCTACGGTGATATTAAGAGCAGTTGTAGGTCCGAAAATTCGCCCTGTTCCATTTAAATACCCTGTACCGTAGTATAAATCACCTTCTTTAAATTCAGTATTTAGAATTAAAAATCTGTCGTTTTTAGTATCGACATTTAAATCTAACACCCAATCTTTAAAGAAACTATGGGTAATGGTACCATCTAAATTTGCCCTGGTACCTTTTGCAATATCTTCTAAGGCTATATTATCAAAATCAAAAGTCTGATCTTTAAGCAACACTCTTGATTGCGGGGCAAAGCTATAATCAACATTTAAATAAGGTACAGCAATACCAGCATTATCTAAAGTTAATAGTCCGTTGAAAATGGGGTTATCTACATTGCCTTCAATCTTGACCCTACCATCGATATCGCCACGTATATTATCGATAACACCTTCACCTAACGGACTAAAAGGTTCTAATCCGAAATTATTAAAGTTGGCAATAAGATTTGCTTTTGGTATATCACCTTTATTATCGATACTACCTACGACACTAAATTTTTCGACTTTATTATCTGATAATTGAGAATTGACTTGAAACTCAGATAAATCTTTATTACCAATAATATTGATTACCAGGTCACCAAGAGGAATATCATTAATTCCGAAATTATCAATATTCAGATTCGACGAAGGTAAATAGATACCGTCTTTCTGTAATACATTTAAGGTACCATTAACCTCGCCTTGCAATTTAAGACTGTCAATAACTGGGGTAATCTTATCTAAGGATACTATTTTAAATTGAAGCTGAAGATCCTTGTATGTAGAATCTGCCAGCTGACCTTTTAACCTAATTTGTTCTTTCTCTTCATTGTTCATTACAATTTCTTGAATTGTAATACTATCAAGCGCTCTGTTTAAGATGACCTTATTTTTAGAGTCACCATCTTTGTTCAACACCCATTTGTTGCCTTTAAAATTGACATCGGATGTTTTAAGACCAATAACCGATTTATTGTCCTTATTAAAGGTGTGGTAAAAATTCAGATTATAAGAATCATTAAAATCACTACCTCCTTTAAACTCAGATCTAAAAAACAGTGTATCTTTTAATGTGGTGTTAATCAGGTTAAAATCTTTAAAATTATAATAAGGTGTATCTAGCTCACCTACAGAAACGAATGTATTGAACAGCGGATTCTTATTATCTATTCTGACTTCAATATTTTCGGCAGCGGTACCAAAAGCTTCTATACTTGGCGACTCAAAATTTAATTTAAAATCGCCTTCATCTGCAACGATATTACCTTTTATAAAAGTGTTAGGATCAAACCGCACCTCTGGGAAAAATACATCTACAATTTTATTATAAATTTTAAAATTGAAAGAAAGATTCTGTCCGTCAGAAATTTGAAAAGGTCTATAGTTTGTATAAATACTACCCAATGAGTTTTGCACAAGTTTACCCAATTCCCGAACTTTAAAATTACCCTTCATAAAGCCGGTAATAATATCTGGGGAGTTTATATTTATGGTTCGATCTTGATCTTCATCGAAACTTGAGGTCACCTCAAAATCTTCAAAATAATAGGTGTCATTTACATTTTGATAACTTGTTTGCGTAAAATTAATATCACCGATGATATTATCTAATGTTGTACCGGTAATGTCCATACTAACATTTCCTTTAAATACAGAAACACTATCATTTATAAAATTTAATTTTTTTAGATCTGCGTAGTCAACAGATGCAATAAAGTTGAAATTATTTCTAGTTTCTGCCACATTTGCAAGACCTTTAAAGTCAAATTTCAAGTTTTCGTCATTACTTACTAATGACCCATCGAATAATTGGTCTTTAATTACACCCGAAACCCTTAAATCTTGATAATTATAATTATTAAATTCAATAGAATATATCTGCCCGATAACCTCGGTATTCAATTTCTCTTTTACGAAACCTTTACCCTCCACATTAAAATCTAACGTTGTTTTTCCTAAATTTTTATTTTCAGCAAAATCACCCAAATCAAAATCGATTAAAGAAATAAATCCTTTATAGGTTGCATTATCGATGTTATTAAAATCACTTAAAATAATATCAACATAGCTACTACCCACGGCAGTATTTAAATTGACCTTAGTATCTATAGAAGAATTGGTAATAAAAGCATTACCCCTTATAGTAAACTGCCCTAATTTACTAAAGGTAGACGGTAACGAATTACCAATTAAATTAGGCAATAAGGCATTTAATTGATAGTAACTGCTCGTTACATTCTTCATTTGAGCATTTAAGCTAAATGGTTTTTGCTTACTGAATAAATTTTTAAAATTAAAGTCGCCGCGAATACCGGTATCATCAGAGAATAAGAATAGATTATCGGTATTCAAATCATTTAATACTCCGTTTACATTCGCATTAAAAGTCACTTCTTTTCCTTTACCAAATTCATTATACAGCAAGTTAATTTCATCAAAAGCCACTTTAGACTCTTTAAATTCTGCAACAACATTTACTTTATTCAAGAAGTCGGCAAAATCTTCGCGGTTATAATTAAATACTAAATTACCATCTATAGCAGAAAGTGGCGTTTTTATTTTCAAAGAATCGAAACGCATTTGCTGCTTCGTGTACTTAAAATTGGTGGCCAACCTATCTACTTTTAAACCTCTATTACTATAGAAAGACATTTCTTGAATATCGGTAGAAACCTCGGGCCCGAGAATTAAAAAATCACCAGCACTAATATTAAGACTATCAAAATTTAAAACAGTGGTATTCTCTAAATTTTCGTCAATATATTTAAACTTACTTTTTAAGATGTCAATATGAGACGAAGACAGCCTAAAAGGCGGCGTGCCTGGCTCCCTGGGCTTACCATCGTCAAGCTTATCTACAAAAACTTCAAGATTGGTGTTCTTTTCGCCGAAATAGGTTTTAAGATTAAAATTTAGCTCATCGACAGAAATGTCGCCAAACTCCAATATACCCTGCGCTAAATTATTAATACTTAAAATTGAAGTTTTCAGTTCATTAACATAAAATAAAGTGTCTTGTTTATAATCTTCTATAAAAACACCTTCAAGAGATGTATTCCAAGAAATTAGTGAAACTTTTAGGCGTTCTATATTTATGTGAGTGCCGTATTGTTTGTTAATTTTTTTCGTAGCAAACTGTGCCAGTAAGGTCTGAACCACTGGCAATGAAAAAATGATGGTACCCAAAACACATATCAGCAAAAGCACCAATAATGTTCTAACCAATATTTTTCTCAGTTTTTTGATAGGTCTTTATGTTTTACCTTTGTTATTCAAATTTTATTCCAAATATGTTGGATCACGAAACAATTTATATACTTGCAATAGAATCTTCTTGTGATGACACTTCTGCGGCAGTTTTAATGAACGATAAAGTGCTCAGTAATGTTGTGGCAACCCAGGCTATTCATAACG
The DNA here is from genome assembly GCA_030730545.1 of Maribacter sp. Lineage (GTDB taxonomy): Bacteria > Bacteroidota > Bacteroidia > Flavobacteriales > Flavobacteriaceae > Maribacter. The sequence continues at coordinate 18,360 of JANQUX010000335.1, forward strand.
AATATGGTGGGGTTGTACCCGAACTTGCCTCAAGAGCGCATCAACAAAATATCGTCCCCGTTGTTCATCAGGCCATAGCCAAAGCAAATATCGATAAAAAACAATTATCAGCCATAGCATTTACACGCGGACCTGGTCTAATGGGTTCTTTACTTGTAGGTACCTCATTTGCAAAATCTTTATCGTTAGGTTTACAAATTCCACTTATCGAAGTTAACCACATGAAAGCCCATATTTTAGCTCATTTTATTGATGAGGAAACTATGAAGGCACCTTCATTTCCGTTTTTAGCGCTGACTATAAGTGGCGGTCATACGCAGATTGTTCAAGTGAACGATTTCTTTGATATGAAAATCATTGGACAAACTTTAGATGATGCCGTAGGGGAAGCATTTGATAAGAGTGCAAAAATTTTAGGACTACCCTACCCTGGCGGACCTTTAATTGACAAATATGCTGCAACCGGTGATCCACATAAATTTGAATTTACCATACCGAATGTAAAAGATTTAGATTTTAGTTTCAGCGGATTAAAAACGAACATACTCTATTTCATTCAGCGACAAACGAAGGAGAATCCAGATTTTATCAAAAACAACTTAGAGGATATCTGCGCATCAATACAATATACTATCATTACCATCTTGATGAAAAAGCTGAAGAAGGCCGTAAAGCAAACTGGTATAAAAGAAATTGCTATTGGTGGCGGAGTGTCAGCAAATTCAGGTATTCGAAGAGTTTTGACTGAAGCACAAACCAAATACGGGTGGAAAACCTATATACCCAAATTTGAATATTGTACCGATAATGCCGCCATGATAGGTATTGTTGGCTACTATAAATATAAAAACGAGCAATTCTCTCAGCAAGATGTAACGGCAAAAGCCAGGTATGTAATATCTTAATTCAAACAAAAGTATAGATGCAACTTTTTTACAATCCGAATATAAAATCTGAAGACACCGCTTTTACCTTTGATAGCAATGAAAGTAAGCATATCATAAAGGTGCTAAGAAAGAAGATTGGTGACGAATTATGGATCACCAATGGCGAAGGCATTTTATTCGAAGCTAAAATAGTTGACGATAATATAAAAAAATGTGCGGTTGAGCTTATCTCATCTAAAAAAACACATTCAAAATCGCATTGGTTACATATGGCGGTTGCACCTACCAAGATGAATGATCGTTTTGAGTGGTTTTTAGAAAAAGCTACAGAAATAGGCGTAGATGAAATTACACCTATAATTTGTGACCGCTCTGAACGTAAAGTAATAAAGTTAGACCGTATGTACAGAGTTTTAGAATCTGCAATGAAGCAATCTTTGCAAACATTCTTACCCAAACTAAACGAACCAATATCTTTAAACGAATTTCTAGATCAACCGGTATCGGGCTTACAGTTTATTGCGCATTGCGAAGAAAGTGAACGCCACGAGCTAAAAAGAAGAGTTACTGCAGACCAAGATATTACCATTTTAATAGGACCTGAAGGTGATTTTTCGCCAGAAGAAATTAAAAAGGCAATGAATAGTGGCTATGCCCCAGTTGCCATGGGCAAAACAAGATTAAGAACCGAAACGGCTGCAATTGTAGCCTGTACTATTGTAGCCACAATAAATAATGGGTAATATTAAATAGCTGCTTTAACCCCACCAGTAATATCGGCATCATTATTTTCTACCAACAACATTAGAACAAGCTCCTCGTTATTTATAGCTAATGAAGGAATATTGATGGAACCAACAACTCGACCATCATTGATTTTTAGATACTTTTCCCCAATTACAATATTTGTATTTACCAAGGTTCTTTGTCTATTCTCTCCTCTTTTTATTTCTGTAATTCTTTCTTTCAACAACAATACGGCGCGTACATTTTTACCTACTGTATCCCCATCAATCTTATAATCGAAATCGATTTTATTTGTTGATCTATTTAATTGCTGTACAGACAACTCATTTTGAGATTTTATACCTGAGTACTTATCAATAGCATTAATCACTTTCATGTTATTCGAACCTACTAAATGTTCTTTTCCATTTACTACTAATTCTGGAGTATAATTGCCGCTATACCCGAACTTCTTATTATACCTACTTTGCTTCTCTGTAAAATCTTTATTACTAAATGGGTCTGCCCAACCTATATAATTCCAATAATCAACATGGTAACTGAGTACAAATGTATTTTCAGGGTATTTATTCTTAACCACCTTCAGTAATTCATCTGCTGGCGGACAACTAGAGCAACCCTGAGAAGTAAAAAGCTCAAGAACTACCATTCCATTCAATACATTTTCTGAATGCTTTGAAGAGAAAGCATCATCAACTTTATTATCTTTACTCGGTTGAGACGGAATAAAGGATGTTAAAAAAAGTCCGGCTCCTAAAAACAATATAACAATGATTTTTTTATCAAACATAATAGTATAGTTACATGTTCTATTATTCGAAATAAAATGAAAAAACTTACAATATATCTTGCTTACCTCTTTTTTATATTAGTTTCTAGTGTGTCTGTCAATGCTCAAGAAATAGCCATCTTAAAATATCAAGGTGGTGGCGATTGGTATGCCAACCCCACTGCCCTACCCAACTTAATTAAGTACTGCAACAATAACATTGATACGGCCCTAAATAATAAGCCAGAAACAGTTGAAGTTGGCAGCAGCTCAATATATCAATATCCATTTTTACATATGACAGGGCATGGTAATGTGGTTTTTTCAGATGAGGAACTAGAGAACTTAAGAAATTATTTATTGTCAGGTGGTTTTTTACATATTGATGATAATTATGGCATGAAACCATATATAAGCCGAGAGATAAAAAGACTTTTCCCAGATACAGCATTGGAAGAACTAGGTGCTGATCATCCTATTTTTTCAAATGCGTATTCTTTTCCGAAGGGTTTACCAAAAATACACGAACATGACGGAC
>JANQUX010000336.1 GCA_030730545.1 Maribacter sp.
AAATGCATAATCTCGAGGCAAGCCTTTGAGCATTGACATCTCGATTATTGAGTACATGCTACTTTTATTCTATACCGGCAGCATCTCTTTCTTCTACCAAAATCATAATTTCTTCTGGAGATAAGTAGAAGTTTTTAATACGCTCTACATATGCTTTCGTTAATCCTGCTTCTTTTAAAATAAATTCTTTTGTGGCAAGAATATAGGTTTCCATACCATGTGCTACCGCAAAAGAATCTGCACGACGTTCTGCTGCACGCAAGTAGTTTTCAGAGGTTACATATTTGAATCCGAAGCCCATTAAATTGAGTCCGCTTCGCTGCTGGTAATCCATCACATGACCAAGTTCATGACCTAACCAACCAATCATAATTTCTGAAGGTATGTCTTTCGTATAGTATACTGAATCGGCAATCTTAATTTTCTCACTTATCAATATATAATAAGAACGATTCTTCTTTGACTTAAAAACGCTCCAAAATGAAGGTTGTGCCTGCATTGTTGACTTTTTGATTTCCTTTTTAAACTTAAATTCAATTTTAGTATTCGCAAGCTCCGGATAATGAGAAAGTGCAATTTTTGCTTCTTCGGTTATTTCAACGGGTATTGTATGTTGTGCAGATGCAACCATAGTGTAACTTAATAATATTAGGGTTAAATAGTTCAAAATTTTTAATAATTAGATATTATAATAGCGGACTAAAGAATTTTGCCAAGCCTTCTAAAAACTTACTAAATGGTGATCTGTTTCTAAATTTTTCAAAATTTATTTTTGCCTCTTCAGTACAATGTTTTGTAAATAGCCCTTCTATTTCAGAAGCTAATTCTTTATCATATAAAATCGCATTGGTCTCGAAATTATGTTCGAAACTTCTGTAATCAAAATTACCAGAACCCACAGAAGCTATTTCGCCATCTATGATAATGACCTTGCTATGCGAAAAATCGGGTCTCAAGTAAATATTTGCACCCACTTCTAACAAAGCTTCAAACGTAGAAAACATACTATACTGAGCCAATAAAGAATCTGATATTTTAGGCGTTAACAAGTTAACTTCTACTCCGCTTAACGCAGCAATTCGAATAGCCTCCAATACCGGTTCTCCAGGTATAAAATAAGGGTTTGCAATACAAATACGTTTCGTAGCGATATTGATCATCGCCAAATATTGCTGCATAATCGCCGGATACCTAGAATCTGGTCCGCTAGAAATTATCTGGGTTACCGTATCACCGACTGGTTCAACCTTTGGAAAGTATCTATCTTGTAACAGCAATTCTTCCTTGCTGGCAAAATGATAGTCTTTTACAAATATGCGTTGTAAACTATTTACCGCCGGACCTGCTATCTGTAAATGTAAATCTTGCCAAACACCCAATTCTGAAACGGGTTTTATGTACTTGTCAGACACATTGAATCCGCCAGTAAATCCTATCTTACCATCAATAATTATAATTTTTCTATGGTTTCTATAGTTAAGGGTGAATAATAGATTACCAAAACGAATGGGCATCGTTGAAAAAGCTTTTACACCAATTTCTTTAAATCGTTTTACTCGCTTTCCGCGCATAGAATTACTACCAAAAGAATCGAATAACATGCGAATTTCTACCCCTTCTTTAATCTTCTGTTGAAACAGCTCGTGAAATCTGTCTAACAGCATGCCTTCTTCTAAAATATAATATTGAAGGTGTATGAAATCTTTTGCTTCTTCTATTGCTTTAAATATAGCTTCGAATGTTTCTTCGCCACTATTCAACAACGTTATTTTATTACCTTCATAAGGTGCGAAGTAGCTATTTTTTCGAATAAGTGACGCTAATTTTTCTGGTTTATAATCATCGAACTTATGCACACTTTGTTCACCACCCTCAAGTTCTTTATGGGTTTCTGAATACAGTCTTCTTTTTTCGGTCTGCTTGAGTTTAAAGAGTTTAAATTTTCTTCTATTAATACCAAATAGATAATACAAAAGAGGCCCTAAAAACGGAAATATGATTACCGATAATGACCAACTAATCATTTTAGTGGCCCTCGATCCATTAAAAATAATATTGATAATACTCCATATTGTAACTACTAAATAAGCAAGCCATAAAACAGTATTCATCTCTATATAATTTGTTATCAAACAAGATACTATAAATTGCTTAAGCCTTAGTTTAATTCAATCTTTCAAGACACTTTTAGTCTTAAACGAGTTAATTACTACCTTTAATTGTGAGTACTTTTAAAAAAAAGTAATGGGAGTAATTGCTATGGATAAAAAACAGATAACCCTATATTACAGTTCTGAAAACTCAATAGGGAAACAATTGAACGCGTATGTTGAATCGTCTGGTAAAGACCATTTAACAATAGACATTTCTAAAACCAACGTCACCGGCACCCAGTGGGCTGAACTAGCTGATGGTCTCGGTAAAAATATTTCAGATTTAGTAAACACCGAACATGCCGATTTTAAAAAAATCTATGGCGATGACACTATCGATTTAGATGATGATGGTTGGTTGAAAATATTAAATAAGAACCCGGTTCTTCTTAAAAATGCTATCGTAATAAAAGGTGAGAAATTTATTGAACTTACCAGTGCTTCTGATTTTAAGCAGTACATGGATCCTGATAGTGCAGGTATAGACAAGCCGCATAAATAGTTCGCTATCATATACTACCTACATATAGACATAGGGTTTTATAAACTTCTATCTACATAGCTTTTAATATAAACCTTATGCTCAAAATTTTAAAATGGGTTGTTCTACTTCTTATTATCTCCGTTGGCGGTTATATGCTTGCCGAATGGAAAATGAAGAAAGAAATTGTTAGCTTTTTAGAGCGAAAGGTACCCAATCATATAGATTTTTCATACGACCAATTAACCATTAATCTTATTAAGGGGAACATTGCATTTAACGATGTTGCGGTAATTAGTTTAGGCAAACAGACTTCTTCTTGCGAAATTAAGATCAATGCAGAACAGCTTTCAATACAAGGTTTTAGTTATTGGAAAATTCTATTTCAAAACGCTGTCTACATAAAATCACTTACGCTTTCTAAACCGCACCTTAATTTTAAAACTTGCCCTAAAGACCCAGATAACGTTGTTGCCAATAAAACCAACCCTATTAATCTTTTAAAAGAAATCTATGTCGAGGAATTAATTTTCGATTCGGGCATCGTTGAAATATGGGACTCAAAAGAGGAGGTCGAATTAATAGCTGTTGAGTCTATTGATCTTTCGCTGAAAGAAGTGGCTACAGACCCTAATATTATTACTGAATATGTTCCGTTTACATTTTCTGAATATACCATTGAAATTAAAGATTTTAAGGCACCGTTAGGTGATTACGAGAAATTACAATTAGCTTCTATGGTCATCAACAATTCTACTATTGATGTTCAAAATATATCTCTTTCTACCACTTTTTCTAAGGCTGAATTAAGTAATGAAATTACATATCAGCGAGATCACCTCAGTTTATTTATACCGGCGATAAAAGTGGAACATCATAATTATATAGTGGCAAACGATTCGCTACAGGTCAATTTTAAAACATTGTCGCTTACCGAACCAAAATTAGAAATGTACCGTGATAAATCGAGATTAGAAGATTTTAAAAACAGACCACTTTATGGTAAATTATTACAAAAATTGCCTTTTAAAGTGGCAATTGACTCTGTTTTAGTCAAAAACGGTACTATAATCTATGAAGAGGATATTCCGAATGACGTTAAAGCTGGTGCTCTTAGTTTTGAAAATTTAGATGCTTCCATCAGTAACTTATCAAATATTAGTCATGCCGAAAACCCCGTTAAAATTCAGCTCGAAGCGAATTTAATGGGTACTGGTAAATTTCATCTGAATTGGGAATTTGAGGTATATGATCCACAAAGTACATTCCTAATTTCTGGCGGACTATCAAATTTTAATACTGCTAGTTTAAATGAATTTCTCGTGCCCAATTTAAGAACACAAACTACAGGTACTATAGACCAACTTTACTTTACCATTTCTGGTAATGAACATGTAGCCACGGGTGATATTAAAATGAGTTATGACGATTTTAAATTTCAAGTACTGAACAAAGAAAGAAATGGGGTTAAAAAGGTGCTCTCCTTTATCGGCAACCTATTTATAAATGATGGGTCAAAAACCGACATAGATGGTTTTAGACATGG
>JANQUX010000337.1 GCA_030730545.1 Maribacter sp.
CATTAATAGCCATGTAAAGACAAGACCAATTACAACGAATACTATCGCAAATAGCTTAAAAAATTGTTTTGCCAATATTCGTAATTCATTCATAAAACCATAACCTTTAGCGAATTTAAAAAACGAATCTATAATTTAAACATGACAACTACGGTAACCATAGTTACACTAACGTTAAATACTTTAACTTACTTTTATTACTTTCAAAAATAGCGGACATTAGTAGTAATCAACATTTTATTTCAACCAAATTATATTTTTTTTTAAAATTGAAGAACACATGAAAAAAGCACATCTAATTGCAATAGTATTTATGGGAACACAAATGATCACTGCCCAAGAATGGACTACCCCTATCATTGATGGATACGGAAAAATTAAAGAATTTAAAGATATGGCTACTCAGCCAGACCCAACTAAAGAATATAACCTTGTATTTGATCTTAAAGATGATCGTGAATTGGAGGGTATTAATGTAGGGTATTTCAAAATCGCCAGAATGATAAACATGCTAGGCGCCGGTGGGGTTTCTGCAGATAAAGTGAACATCGTTGCAGCGATACATGGTGGTGCAACTTTTACTGCTTTAAACGATGCGAAATACCAAGAAAAATATAAAAAGGAAAACCCAGATGCAGCCGTTATAAAATTATTAAAGGACTACGGTGTAACATTTTATGTTTGTGCACAAGCTACCGCTGCTAGAGATATTACCGCTACAGATTTAAACCCGAATACAGAACTTGGTCTATCTGCCATGATGGTGCTGGCCAATTACCAAATGGACGGGTATATTTTTATGCCCTAGTAGCTAGTTTTAAAACCATTCTTTTGTTTTTAGGTAACCAATGTAACATTACAAAAATAAACCGTTTCGTATCTTTGTAATCATTCTTTAAAACGTTGATTATGGAAAATATTGATGCTGCAAGATTACAAATGGCGTTCACTCTTATTTTCCATATTGTTTTTGCCTGTATCGGTATGGTGATGCCATTTTTTATGGTAGTCTCGCATAAAAAATGGCTAAATACCCGTAATCCAATTTATCTGACCTTAACTAAGTCATGGCAAAAAGGTGTTGCCATTTTCTTTGTCACAGGTGCAGTATCTGGCACTGCTCTTTCTTTTGAACTTGGTCTTCTTTGGCCAGAATTCATGAAGCATGCAGGACCGATTATTGGTATGCCATTTTCTCTTGAAGGTGCCGCATTTTTTGTCGAGGCCCTTGCATTAGGATTTTATCTTTACGGATGGAATAGAATTCCTGAAAAATTTCATTGGTTTACAGGGATTATAGTAGGTGTTTCTGGCGTAATGTCTGGTATACTTGTAGTGTCTGCCAATGCTTGGATGAACGCTCCATCTGGTTTCGATTACATTAATGGAGAATTTATAAATATTGACCCTGTAAAAGCACTGTTAAATCCTGCTTGGTTTACACAAGCGCTACACATGACTTTAGCGGCCTTTACTGCGACCGGATTTGCAGTTGCCGGTATCCATGCCTATCAAGTATATAAAAAACGGAATGTTGAGCTACATAAAAAGGCATTTAAAATAGCTATTACATTTGCAGCCATTGCTGCCATATTACAACCTTTAAGCGGAGATCTTTCTGCCAAGGACATTGCAGAAAGACAACCCGTTAAATTAGCTGCCATGGAAGCTCACTATGAAACCAAAAAAGGAGCTCCACTCTATATTGGTGGAATTGTAGATAGCGAAAAACAAGAAGTTAACTATAAACTAGAAATTCCCTATGCCCTATCATTTCTTGCTTTCGGAGATTTTAATGCCGAAGTAAAAGGTCTAAACGATTTTCCTAAAGATGAGCTACCTAACGTTGCCATGGTTCATTACGCTTTTCAGACCATGGTAGGTCTGGGTACGCTTCTAATGTTAGCCGGTATTATATTTTTCGTAGCTAAATTCAAAAAGAAATCTTGGTTCGATTTGCCTAAATTTTGGCTCTTATTTTCCATATTGGCTCCCATGGGTTTTATCGCTCTTGAAGCTGGTTGGATCGTAACTGAAGTTGGTAGGCAACCATGGATCATTCATAACATCATGAAAACCAAAGATGCCGTTACCCCAATGCCAGGTATTGTATTTAGTCTGTATACCTACATTGTCGTTTACACCATATTAACAATTGCGGTTACTTGGTTAATGACAAGACAAATTAAATTTTTGAACAGTATTAAAATTGACCAAGCATGATATACGTTGTACTAACTTTTCTTGCTGTTTCCTTATTACTCTATGTTTTACTGGCAGGTGCAGATTTCGGTGCTGGAATCATTGAATTGTTTTCGTCAAAAGAAAACCAAGCCATTAATAAAAAGACCATATATCAAGTTATGGGTCCCGTTTGGGAAGCAAACCATATTTGGATTATTATATTGATCGTAATTCTTTGGATTGCTTTCCCTAATTATTATAATATTCTTGTTCTTGCTTTACACATTCCTTTAACCCTTGTTTTATTGGGAATTACACTTAGAGGGGTGGCGTTTGTTTTTCGTTATTATGATGCCTATAAAGATAACTCTCAAATTTTATATGATTGGATGTTCAAAGTCTCTAGCTTAATTACTCCTATTTTTCTGGGACTAACCATGGGCGGTGTGGTTAGTGGAGATATTATTAATCCTACGCAAATGGAGCAACATAGCTTTTTGGAAGTTTATGTACACTCTTGGTTCAATGTTTTTTCAATTTTAACTGGATTTTTCTATGCCGCACTTTGCGCATTTTTGGCTTCGGTTTTTCTTATTGGTGAAGTAGATGATTCTATCAAGGCCATGTACATGAGAAAAGCCGCTATTGCCTCTATTGTGGTAGTTTCTTTAGGTTTTATTACGCTTCTCTATGGCTACTTTACAAACATCGCGTTTGTGGTAGATTTTATCGGTAATATGTATTCCCTTTCTGCAATTGTTTTATCCGGAATTCTATTGTTTCCTCTATGGCGGAGTATTACATTGGGACGAAGAATTATATCTAGGGCATTAGCGGGACTCCAAATATTTTTAATCTTATTTGCAGCTACCATTGCGCATTTTCCAAAAATTCTGTTCACAACAACCGGAAGCATAAGTATTCTTGAACAACCTGTACCTGATAGTGTTTTGAACGTTTTAGGAATTTCTCTTCTCTTTGGTGGTGTTTTAATCATACCAGGTCTCTTCCATTTATTAAAATCTTTTAAGTTAATTAAACTATTAGAGCGATAGTTTCTGTAACAATAGTTACCTACCAAGTCTTTTTTATTCCATTTCTTTGCATATTAAAATATATCTATGAATTTACTATATGACCCATGGCCTTGGTACATCGCCGGACCTTTAATTGCCCTTACGATGTTTATTCTTTTATATGCAGGTAAACAATTCGGTATGTCATCTAACCTTAGAACCATGTGTTCAATTGGCGGTGCAGGCAAATACTCCGACTTCTTTAAGTTCGATTGGAAGTCACAACGGTGGAATTTAGTTGTTGTAGTGGGTGCTGTAATTGGTGGCTTTATCGCTTCGCAGTTTATGTCCAATAACAAGGTTATTATAAACCCAGATGTTGCGCAACAACTTTCTACCGATTACGGCATTGAAAGTGCTGGTAATGCATATGTGCCAACTGAGCTTTTTGCAACAGAAAACCTTAGCGATCCTTTTGTGTTAGCTATTTTAATTATTGGCGGATTCTTTGTCGGCTTTGGTGCTCGTTATGCCGGTGGCTGTACCAGTGGTCATGCCATATCTGGATTAAGTAATTTACAGTTGCCTTCCCTAATTGCCGTAATCGGTTTCTTTATTGGTGGTCTAGTTATGATTCACTTGTTATTCCCCCTAATTTTCAGTTAATATGAAATATATAAGTTATTTGACCATAGGTATCTTTTTCGGTATCATCATGTATAAATCTGAAGCCGCATCGTGGTTTCGTATTTATGAAATGTTTCAGTTTGGATCTTTCCACATGTATGGGATTATAGGTTCTGCCCTTGTTATCGGAGTAATCGGTGTGCAAATCATCAAAAAATATAACATCAAAGCGATTGGTGGTAATGAAATGAATGTACACCCTAAGACCAAAGGTGTTGCCCGTTATTTAAT
>JANQUX010000338.1 GCA_030730545.1 Maribacter sp.
AGAAAGTACCTCTTTCGGGATTGATTTTTCTTATGGTAAGTCAATTACTAATAATTGGTATTTGTATAGTTACATATCAGCATTTCATGAAGATGAAACATTTATCGCGTTACAAAGCGATTCTTTTTCGTTCAAGAATAATTTTAATGGGGTATATGTGGACCTAACAAATTATTTAACTATTACAAAAGATGGAACTTTTAAAGGTGAATTAGGCTTAGTATATATGTCGGGTTGGTTGCAAGGAAATTTTATTAAAGATGAATCTACTAATTTAACCGTAGGGTTAAGAAAATCCTTCTTGGATAACAGAGCCGTACTTAGTGTAAGTGCAAATGATTTACTAGGAAAATATAACTCATTCCAAAAATCTAAATATTATAATCAAGACAATAGGTATTTGTATTCTCCCGAAACCCAATATGTAAAATTTGGCTTCACGTACAACTTTGGTAATTTTCGCTTAGAAGATAACCAACGCGATATAGATAAAATAGAGCGTGAACGCCTCGAGTAATTATAACTATTTAGTTGTCAATAGGTTAAAATTTTATTAAGAAAATTTTAAGAATACTGTAAGATAATTCAATATTACTTTCCTACATTTAGTTGGTATACGAACACCAAATGACTAGGAATTTTTATATTACACTACTGTTTTGTCTTACGTTTTCTCTAGCGTTTTCCCAAGATTTTATTATTAATGGTGTAGTAGTAGATGACAATCAAAACCCAGTTGTTTTAGCGAATGTAATTTTACTAACTGGCGAAGGTGAGTTCATTAAAGGCACGGTTACTAATGACCGCGGTTTTTATGAGTTTAAAGCCGTTACTGCTGGCACCTATAACATTGTTGCTAGTTACATAGCAAATACCGTAGAGACCTCTGAAATATCAGTGACCGAAAATATGGAACTTAAGCCCTTAATTCTTCAAAGCGCTCAAGAGCTAGATGAGGTTGTGGTCACTCAAAAAAAGCCGGTACTAGAACAATTAGCAGACCGACATATTTTTAGTGTTGAAAACACCGCACTATCTGATGGTGATATTTGGGATGTTCTAAAACGCACCCCTGGTGTTATGGTCATGAATAATCGTCTGTACATTAATGGCAGCCCCAATGTAAATGTTATGATCAATGGTAAGCTAGTGAACTTACCAGAAAGCGATATTGTAAATCTTTTAACGGGTAGCTCAGCAAGTAATGTAGAGGCTATTGAAGTAATTACTAGTCCGCCAGCCAAGTACAGTGCTGAAGGCGGATTGCTGATTAATATTAAAATGAAGAAAAATTTGGTTGCCGGTTATAATGGTGCCATTTTCAACAGATATTCACAAGGGGTTTTACCAAAACACACTTTAGGAACAGACCATTTTTTTAAAGGAAAAAAAATAGATTTCTCTACCAACTATAGCTTTAGCCACAACAGAAACTGGACGAGATATACCGACGTAACAACCTACTTGGAAAACGGACTAGAGAACGAAATTTGGACAGCTGAACAAAAAATAATCGATAAGAAGAAAAGCCACAATATCAATCTCTTTTTAGATGTACAATTAAATGATAAGAATACTTTAAGTATAACTTCTACCAGTAATTTATCACCGAACGGAAATACAGATTATTTCTCAATTACAGATATCAATACTATCGATGGCGATTTAACTGCTAGACTTGACGGTCTCAACGTTCTAAAAGATGATACATATAACACATCTAACTATTTAGATTGGGTATATAAATTGAATGATAAAGGTGCAGAAATCACTACTAATGTACACTTTACATACAATGATTCTAAACAAAACCAGGTATTGAGCAATAACATTGTACAAGGTTTTACAGATCGTACATCAGAAAACACACTAAATATAGGATCTGATCAAATAATTAATCTTTTTAGCGCTCAAACAGATCTTACGCTACCACTAACAAAACAATCTGTAATGGAAACAGGGTTGAGAGTGGCAACCATTAATTCTGAGGCGAGCATTATACAATCTGGTTTTGATGATTCGGTTAACGGAATAAGCCCTACAGAATCTGGTTTGTTTGATTATGACGAACAAATTTATGCGGGCTATGTCAGCTTAAATAACAATTGGGAAAGTTGGAAATTAAATGTCGGTTTAAGAGCAGAGTATACTGACACCGAAGGTAATTTAGATATGTCGGCTTCCCTAAATACAACTTCTTATTTTAACCTTTTTCCTAATATGGCGCTTTCATATAAGAAAGAAAAGAATGCCTTTTATTTAAAATACTATAGAAGAATTACAAGACCGAGATATAGCAGCATTAATCCATTTCAATTCTATTTAACGGCAAATTCTCTTTACGAAGGCAACCCTAATTTAAAACCGGCGTATAGCGATTATGTGCAGTTCGATTATGTGTATGACCGAGATTATAAAGTGGTGCTATTTGTCAACAGAAAATCTAACGAACAAGCGCAACAGATTATTCAAGACAACCAAACCAATACACTTAGAACTCAATTTGTAAATTTAGAAACCAATTATTTTTATGGTATAGACGCAAGTGTGTCGAAAGAACTTACTTCGTACTGGTATCTATATGCCCTTGTTAGCCATTATCGTGACAAAGACAGCTTTATAGACTTGAATACCAATTCAATTGTAGAGAACTCCACTTGGACCACCTTAATTCGTGCCAACAACTACTTTACCCTTCTTAAAGATGAATCGCTCTTTGCTGATGTAACCTTTACGTATTTATCGCCTTATATTAGTGGTAATGCTACATTCGAATCTTTTAGTAAAGTAGGGCTATCGTTTAAAAAAACCTTTTGGAATAAAGACGCAAGTATTTCTTTAGGTATTGAAGATATTTTTAATAATGGAAATACATTTTCAACTAGAAATTATCTGGATCAACAAAACACAACGAGTACTAGGTTAGAAAGCCGATTGCTTGTTCTAGGCTTTAGATATAAGTTCGGCAACACTAAAATTCGCGATAATTCTAAGAAGAAGAATACCGATGAGGGCAAGCGTTTATAATTGCTATGCCATCATAGCGCCGCAAACGCCAAGACTTATTAGGCAATAAACGCCGGCTAAAATCATAAAGACTTTACCTGCTTTTTTCTTTAATGACTAAAACAAATATATCAATCTCTTGTAATAGCCGTTTAAACCCTATTATTAATCCAATACCATTGGTAATAACCTTCCCGTATTTTTATATAACTTTGCAACCCAAAATTAAAATACGCCAGTGCCCAAAATAGGAGACATACAACTGCCTGATTTCCCGTTGCTTTTAGCACCGATGGAAGATGTGAGCGACCCACCATTTCGCGCCCTTTGTAAAGAGCAAGGTGCCGATGTCGTGTATACAGAATTTATTTCGTCTGAAGGATTAATTCGTGATGCTGCAAAAAGCGTCATGAAGTTAGATATTTATGAAAAGGAACGCCCTGTAGGTATTCAGATATTTGGCGCAAATTTAGAGAGTATGCTACAGTCTGTTGAGATTGTAGAGAAATCTAAACCAGATATCATTGATATTAATTTTGGTTGCCCAGTAAAAAAAGTAGTCTCTAAAGGAGCCGGAGCCGGTATTTTAAAAGATATCGATTTAATGGTCTCCTTAACCAAGGCGATGGTAGAACATAGCAGTTTACCTATTACCGTAAAAACAAGACTAGGTTGGGATGATGATTCTATAAGAATTGTTGAGGTTGCAGAACGCTTGCAAGATGTAGGTTGCGCAGCAATTTCAATTCATGGTAGAACACGTGCACAAATGTATAAGGGCAATGCTGATTGGAACCCTATTAGAGACGTCAAGAACAACCCTAGAATGCATATACCTGTATTTGGTAACGGTGATGTAGATTCGCCGGAAGCAGCCCTAAAAATGCGTGATGAATACGGACTAGATGGTGCAATGATAGGTCGTGCAAGTATTGGTTACCCTTGGATATTTAGGGAAATTAAACACTTTTTTGAAACAGGTACCCATTTAGCCCCACCAACTATGGAAGAGCGTGTAGATGCCGCACGTCGTCATTTGCAAATGTCTATAGATTGGAAAGGTGAAATATTAGGCGTTTTTGAAACCCGTAGGCATTATACCAACTATTT
>JANQUX010000339.1:0-1746 GCA_030730545.1 Maribacter sp.
CATTTAGACCTTTCTATGAATGCTATGGACTGGAATCGTGACCTCACTTGGTCTATAGAAGAAATTAGAAAAAGTGAACAGGGTTTAACCGATAAACCTGGTCGTGGTACTAATACCGTTTCTTTAGATGCGATGAGAAAAGGGAATGTCGGACTCTGTATGGCGACGCAAATTGCTCGTTATGTGCATAAAGACAATTCCCTACCGGGATGGAAATCGCCGCAACAGGCATGGGCACATACACAAGGGCAGCTAACGTGGTACAAAAGCATGGAAGAGGCTGGCGAAATGGTTCAGATCACCAATAAAACCGAACTCGATGCACATTTAGCCCTTTGGAAAACGGACGAAGAAAAAAAGCCTATTGGCTACTTACTTAGTCTTGAAGGTGCAGATTCTATCGTTGATATCTCATACCTACAGAAAGCGTATGATTCAGGGTTGAGAGCTATTGGCCCTGCACATTATGGTCCGGGTACTTATGCTCACGGAACAAATTCAGTAGGCGGAATCGGAACCAAAGGAAGAGAACTATTAAAAGAAATTCAACGACTGGGAATTATTCTAGATGTTACTCATTTATGCGACCTAAGTTTTTGGGAAACTATGGTGAATTATGACGGACCACTTTGGGCAAGCCATAATAATTGTAGGTCTTTAGTAAATCATCACAGGCAATTTACCGACAAGCAGTTGAAAGAAATCATAGGTAGAAAAGGGGTTATCGGTGTTGTCTTAGATGCTTGGATGATGACACCAGCTTGGGAAAGAGGTGTCTCTACTCCACATTCCGCAAACGTAAGTCTACAGCAGATACTAGATAATATTGACCATATATGTCAATTAGCAGGTAATGCGGACCATGTTGGTATTGGTTCTGATCTTGATGGCGGATTCGGAACAGAACAAGGCCCTGCAGATGTCGATACTATTGCAGATTTACAGAAAATAACGGGCATGCTCAAAGACAGAGGATATGCCGAAACGGATATTGAAAAAATAATGAATGGAAATTTCATTCACTTTTTAAGACAAAATTTACAATCTTAAACCATCGTTCATCGAATACTTAAGGCATCGACCCTTTTTTAACGTAGCCTTAAGTACCCATGGCAGGGTATTTGTTATCTTTAATTCATCATATTTAAGATTCGATGAGAAAGCTTTATTTTCTTTTTATTGCATTGTTCTCCTTTTCTGCGGTTCAGGTTTCTGCTCAAACAGATTTACCTACATCAAAACCGTTGAAAATTGATAAGGTTAACCCTATTAATTCTAGTGGCACTCCAAATAAAGGTTCTGTTTTGAACATGCCCAATTTAATTATAGAACAGCCAAGTGTTGATATGCGAGAACCTAATCCTGTAAAAATGTTACGCGATGAAGAATTGGTGCAAGCTGGTACAGGTATGAAAATAGATCCACGAATTGGACCGGGTGAGCGATTAGGTGGTTCTGGTCAGTATTTTGCCGATCAATATTTAGGTGATGTAAAAAGTAGCGGAAAGTTTATTGGTATTGTTTGCAGAGACCATGAATATGTTGATGGGGATCGTGTAAAAATTTATATGAATGATATGGTTGTTGAACAAAACCTTCTGTTAACAGGAGCATTTAAAGGTATAAACGTTGATTTACAAGACGGATTTAATCGTTTAGATTTTGAAGCTCTTAATCACGGTTCATCTGCACCAAATACTGCTCAAGTCGATGTAGCAGGATTGTTTGCAGGAACCGAAACAAATC
>JANQUX010000339.1:1756-4112 GCA_030730545.1 Maribacter sp.
TGGATCTTCGGCACCAAATACCGCACAGGTCGATGTTTACAATGACAAAGGCGAATTAATCTACTCTAACAAATGGCTTTTATCTGCAGGTTCTAAAGCAACGTTGATCGTTACGAAAGAGTAAGATTTCACATTTCTAAAATTTAATCCACTACCGACAAGATATTTAATTTAATATCTTTGTTTTTAATTATATCATTTTTTAATGGGTCAGAAATATAAAGTTGCCGTTATTCAGTTAAACCTGAATAATACCGCAGACGAGAATAGAAAAAAATGCTTGGAATGGATTAGAAAAGCTGCCAACCAAGGTGCAGAAGTTATTAGTCTTCCAGAGCTTTATAGCAGCCATTACTTTTGTCAAAGTGAAGATGTAGCGAATTTTTCTATGGCCGAACCGTTAGGTGATATTTCTTTTACGGCCTTTAGCGAATTAGCAAAAGAATTAGGCGTAGCCCTTATTATTCCTTTCTTTGAAAAAAGAATGTCGGGTATTTATCATAATAGTGCTTACATTATAGATACAGACGGTTCAAAGGCAGGTCTATACCGTAAAATGCACATTCCCGATGATCCACATTTTTATGAAAAATTCTATTTCACTCCTGGTGATTTAGGTTTTCAATCTATAAAGACTAAAAAAGGTAATATAGGTACCCTAATTTGTTGGGATCAATGGTACCCTGAAGCTGCAAGACTTACAGCTATGAAAGGCGCAGAAATTTTATTCTACCCAACAGCTATTGGATGGCATCCGGCAGAAAAAGAGCAATATGGCGAAAACCAATATGGCGCATGGATGAATGTTATGAAAGGTCATGCCGTTGCCAATGGAATTTATGTTGCTGCAGCGAACAGAATAGGATTAGAAAAATATCTGCCAGGAACCGACGGAATAGAGTTCTGGGGAAAATCTTTTATCTGCGGACCTCAAGGTGAAATACTTGCATTAGCCTCTCATGATAAAGAAGAAATTTTAATCGCAGAAGTTGATTTAGACTTACAGGAAAATGTACGTCAAAATTGGCCTTTTTTCAGAGATAGACGTATTGATGCTTTTGGCGATATTACAAAACGTGCTTTAGATTAAAGTTTATGAATAATAGAAGATTTCCAGCAGAATGGGAAAAGCAAAAAGGTATACTATTGTGTTTTCCCCACAATGGAAATGATTGGCCAGGAAAATACGAAGCTATTCGTTGGGCTTTTGTAGAGTTCATTAAAAAAGTTTCACTTTACGAGACCGTTTACTTGGTTGTTGCCAATGAGAAACTTAAAACTTCGGTTACAGAGCTTTTAGAAATGGCCACTGTAGACATAAATAAAATCTCTTTTATCATTCATAAAACCAACAGAAGTTGGATGCGAGATTCCGGACCTATCATTGTAAAAAATAACGGGAAATCTGAGGCTTTAAATTTTAATTTTAATGGTTGGGCCAAATACAATAACTGGCAGTTAGACAAGCACGTGCCAAATAAGGTCGCAAATCATTTAGATATACCAGTAAGTCAAGCAACCTTCAATGGTAAGAAAATAATTTTAGAAGGTGGCGCACTTGAAGTAAATGGCAAAGGCACTTTGATTACCACAGAAGAATGTCTTTTACACCCGTCTATTCAGGTTCGTAATTCAGCATTTAAACGGGAAGATTACGAAGCGGTTTTCAAAGAATATTTTGGGGTAACCAATACCATTTGGTTAGGTAACGGTATAATTGGCGATGACACACACGGGCATATAGATGACCTTTGTAGATTTGTAAATGAACATACCGTAGTTACCGTTGTTGAAGAAGACAAAAAACATAGAAATTACCAACCGTTACAAGATAATTTGAAACGCTTAAAAGCCGCAACCTTAGAAAATGGTAAACCATTAAAAGTTGTTGAGTTACCAATGCCAAAACCAATTATATTTGAAGAGCTAGAACTGCCTGCCAGTTATGCTAACTTTTTAATTATAAATAAAGCGGTCTTAGTACCTACTTTTAATGATGCCAATGATAGAATTGCATTAAATATATTAGCAGATTGTTTTACTGACCGAGAAGTAATCGGGATTAACTGTATAGACTTAATTTGGGGCTTTGGAACACTTCATTGTTTAAGTCAGCAGATTCCATCTTAAAGGCTATAATAAATACCTATTTTCTTTTTCCAGGTCTATAGGTCTCTTGTGCTCTTTTTAAAACATCTTCGCGATAAAAAGGAACTTCTTTCCAATTTACATTTTTATAGCGAACAATTTGATCGTCGAAATGGTGTGAAGAAGGATCACCGCTTTGCCCACCAGCCAATATACTTTTAGCTTTCACCTTTTCTCCAAATTCTACAACAGCTACAAAACTATTACC
>JANQUX010000340.1 GCA_030730545.1 Maribacter sp.
GGCTTAACAAAAAAACCTGCATTAAAAATGGGTGTTAACTTTCAGTATATTACTTTTAAAGACCAAGTACCTACCATTTATTTTAGTCCAGAAGTATACAAAGCAGTGGAATTATTTGCAGATATACGAGGTAACATCTCAGAAAAAACAACGTATATGGCTAGTGCCGCAACAGGTATTCAACAAGTAGAGGACGATGCTAAAACGGCTATTTTTAGGGCTGAAGCTTCTGTACAACGTCAATTCTCAAAACGGTTTAGCTTAAATGTGTATGGCAAATACAGTAATATCGCCTCTGCCACCGCAGCCGGATTTGAGTTTACCGAAATCGGATTAAAAGCAAAATGGTTGTTTCTAAGTAAACCATTATTCCACAAAAAGTTAAATTTAGATCAATAAGTTAAATCGAATATTTTGAACCTTTTTATACCCTATTCAATTGTAAAAAAGTAATACTACGAATCCAACGTATAAGTTCTTACAGTCCGCTGGGTTTTAGTAGGTAATAACATCACATTTTTTATAAAAAAGTCTTTATAATACAAGATAAATGTAAGAATTTTACTTATTTTAGCGTAGGTAAAAAATTTTCCAAATTGAGCACAAGTTTATGAAAATGAGATTCTAACTGAACTTATATGTGGAAAAGAGTTTTAAAAATGTTTATTGGCCTTTATGTGCCACTTTTTGTGCTTACCCTTTTTTTATATTACTCCCAAAAGGCAAAACAAATTGAAAATATTACGGAGCGTCAGATTCGTGCAACCACGATGAAGAAAGTTTCTTTTGAAGAAGAATGCCATTCTTTTTTACGTAATACCAATTATTGGGCTAGTCTAAAATATCCAAAGAATTTTGATCCTTTAGAAGAGCATTCCTCATTCTTAAGCTCTTATCTAGAACTTATTGAATATATTACTATTTATGATCAATTTCGCTTTATAGATTTAGAAGGAAAAGAAATTTTTAGAGCCGAACGGGTTGGAAACGATTCTATTGTAATTAGCGCTTTACAAAATAAAAAACACCAACCTTATGTAAAAGCAGGATTACAATTAAAAAGAAATCAAATATATCTTTCTCAAATTAGCTTAAATAGAGAAAATGGCGTAATTGAAAAACCTTATAAACCAGTTATTAGAACTGTGGCTCCTATTTTCGATAATGAACAAAATCAAATAGGTTTAGTGGTCATTAATTTTAAAATGAAAAATGTTTTGGACCAAATGAAATCCACAGTTGAAGACAAAAATGTTTATTTGTTAGATGAGGATTACAGAGTTATAAGTTCAAGTACTATAAAAGAAGATTTGCCCTATGAATCTGGAAATGAAAATAGTACTATAGAAGGTATTTTAAAAACTAAATTAATAAGCCATAATCGAGACAGCACTTTTGTTGAAAATGGTCATATATGGTCGCAGCAATCTATTAATTTAAATAGAGCAACATTTACGTTTGGTTCTATATCTAATTTACCAACAGAAATAGTTACCCCATCTAATTGGCTTCTGGCCTTGGAAATACCTCGAACAATAGTAAAAGCCGAATTACAGCCTGTCTTTAAAAGCCTGTTAACCTTTAATATTATTTCAATTATTAGTCTATTAACGCTATGCTATATTTTTCAAAAAAAGAAAGTGCAAAAAGAGCTATTCTATAAAGAATTAGAAAGTAAGAATATATTGCTTAACAGAAGTAAAGACAAATTAGAAGAGAATAATGTAATAGTCAATGAAATGAACAATAGCTTAGAAATAAGAAATAAGCAATTAAGTGATTTCAACTATTTAATTTCTCATAATCTACGTTCACCAGTTACAAGCATGTCTGTAATTGTTGAGATGATACAGAAAGAAAAAAATCCTGAAATATTAAATCAATTACTACCTAAACTAGATCAAGTAGCTAAAAGTATAACCAACCTAACCGAAGACATAAATGACTATGTAGCTATACTTGATACTAAAGAAATAAAAATTACTGATATCGATTTACAAGAATTGATACTCGAAGTAAAAAATGAATTTACAGAAACACTTTTAGATAATAGCGGATTTGAGGTACTACTGAATTTAGAAGCCTGGGATCATATTTCATATTCAAAATTCTATTTACAAAGTATCGTTCATAATTTTATATCTAATGCAATTAAATATAAACGCGACAATGTCGATTCGCATATTCAATTTGAATCTGCAATAGAAAATAAACAAAAGGTGTTGTATGTTCGAGATAACGGAATAGGGTTAAATTTAGAACGACATGGTGATAATGTCTTTAAACTTTATAAAAGATTTCATAGAAATATCTCTGGTAAAGGAATGGGACTTTTTTTGGTTAAATCTCAATTAGAAGCACTTAATGCAACAATAACAATAGATAGTAAAGTAGGAGAAGGAACTACATTTAAATTAATATTCGAAAAATGAATACAAAACCGAACATATTACTAGTCGATGACGACGAACTGTACTTGTATTTAATGGAAAAAACCATACATCAAATATCAAAGGAATTGGTGGTAACCACATTTACAGACGGAGAACAAGCTGTTGAATATATCTCAAAATGTACTGAAGAGCAGGTTGAACTACCTGAAGTTATATTTTTAGATATTAATATGCCATTTTTAGATGGTTGGGGCTTTTTAAACGAATTCAAAAAACTGAAACCTAAAATTATTAATAACATTAATATCTACATGGTCAGCTCATCTATGCGCGAAAGCGATGTAAAAAGAGCATCTAATTTTGAAGAGCTTACAGGTTATGTGGTAAAGCCCGTAAACAAAGATCAATTAGCAGAAATATTCAAAAAAATTTACCACGAAAATTGGTAGAGTTTAGATTAAAAAAACTTAAAGCAAATTTAATCGCCTCATTAACTCTGGGCGGTTAGAGCGGCTAATAGGCACCACATTTTTAGCAATAAGTACACTGTTATCTTCAATATCAACAATTTTGGTAAAGTTGATAATGTAAGATCTGTGTATTTGAATAAATAACTTTTCAGGTAATTTATCTTTTATTTTTTTCAAGGTAGTATGTACCCTATGTTCTTCTTTTTCTGTTTTAACATCAATGTAATCACCTTTGGCTTCAATGACCAGAATTTCATTGAGTTTCAATTTAATTAACCTTCTGTCAATATTAATATACAAATCTTCACCTTCAGATGAATTTTGTGGTGTTGCCCCCTGTGCTTGTGGCTTTTTAACAGAAGTATTCTTAATTTTTTCTATACTTTTTTCAAAGCGCTCTAACGTAATAGGTTTTACTAAATAATCAACGATACATTCATATTCATAAGCGGCTATTGCAAAATCTGTATCAGAAGTAGTCATAACTACTTTTGGTGGATCTTTAAGTGTTTGTATAAAATCGACACCACTAAAACCAGGCATATGTATATCTAAAAAGATAACATCAATATTCTGTTGATTTAAAAATTTGATTGCCGAAATGGCATTGTCAAATTCTTCAATAACATCGAGCTCAGGTATTTTAGAACAAAGTTGCCTTACAACTAATCTTGCCGTGGCTTCATCATCGATTATAATACAGTTCATTTAAATTGTTTTAATGTATTCTTCAATAGTATCTAATACTTCAACGAATTTAGATTGACTATCGTGCTTACCGTCCAATAATTCCATTTCATAAGCTACTGCGAGCTTATATGAATTTTCCATTCCTAAAATATTGAACTTATGCTTTAGCTTATGAACGATTTCGGCAGTTTCTTTTACTCTCGTATTTTTAACATGACCAAAATACTCTTCTTTTTCTAAAGGAAACTCGTTTTTAATAATATCAAGAAACTGATTTCTAAAAGAAATATCGTCACCAGCAAGCTCGTCTACATAATTAAGGTTAGGTTGTTCTATCATGAATTCTTTTTTAATGTGATATAAAACGTAGTACCAACGTTTTCTTCTGATTCTAACCGAACATCGCCTTCATAAAGTACCGCAATTTTCTTAACAATTGCAAGTCCGATGCCAGTGGCATTATTAGCTGTCTCTAGCTTTTTAAACATTTCAAAAATTCCTTTTTGATGTTTTTCTGGTATTCCCTTGCCATTATCTGAAACACTAAATTTCCAG